>SVKJ01000003.1 GCA_015068525.1 Oscillospiraceae bacterium
TGTGGTTAGAGCCTTAAAAAAACCATCATGTGGTAGGAGAATTGAACTAATCCACAGTATCTAAAACAGTATAGCATATATCCGTAAAAACGGATATTTAAACTATAATTATATAATACAAGGAGAAAAATAAATGAAAATCGAAAAAATAAACAATCGAGTTAATTATATAAAAGTAAAAAACGATAAATTTAAAACATTTACTGTCAGTTTTTATTTTCACAATACGTTATCTAAAGAAACTGCCTCTTTAAATGCGCTGCTTCCTTATGTTATGAAAACAGGTTCAGGAAAATATAAAGATATGACTGAAATCTCAAATGCCCTTGAAGAATTATACGGCGGAATGTTTGATTGCAGTATCAGAAAAAAAGGCGAAGATCATATTATAGGTTTTAACTTTGAGTTTGTTTCTCATAAATATGTTAAAGAAGAGGGATATATCGATAAAGTCTTTGATTTTATTTTTGATGTTTTATTTAATCCTCTTACAGAAAACGGAGGATTTTCAAAAGACAACACCGAAAGGGAAAAAATTAATCTTATAAATTATATCGAAAGCCTTATTAACGATAAAAAAGAATATGCGTCATTAAGATGTACCGAAGAAATGTGTAAAGGCGATAACTATGCAGTATTTGAATACGGAGAGATTGACAGAATAAATAAAATAGATGAAAAGGGACTTTATAAGCATTATCTTGATGTGATAAAAAATTCAAGAATTGATATATTTGTAATGGGCAATATTGATTTTGACAGTATAGACGGTAAAATTTACAATATTCAATTTGAAGATGGTAATGTTTCCTATCCTTCATGCGACATTAAAAAAGAATCTAAAGATATAAAAGAGATTGAAGAATCGTTTGATGTTGCTCAGGGGAAAATCAGTATGGGATTTACAATTGGCGAATGTGACAGGTATGCACTTACAGTTTTTAACAGTGTTTACGGAAGCGGTGCTCATTCAAAACTATTTAATAATGTAAGAGAAAAATTAAGCCTTTGTTATTATGCTTATTCAAGAATTGATAATTTTAAAGGTATAATGAAAGTAAACTCAGGCGTTGAATTTAAAAACTTTAAAAAGGCTTATGATGAAATTTTACTTCAACTTGAAGATGTTAAAGACGGTAATATTTCGCCTGCACAACTTGATGCTTCCAAAAAATCAGTAATAAATTCACTTAAATCTTTAAATGACAGTTTGTTTTCAATGGAAAATTATATTTTAAACGGACTGATTAAAGGCGAAATAACGGAAATTTCTGAATATATAAAAGGTATAGAAAAAGTTACGGTTTCAGATATAGTAAAAGTAGCATCAAAAGTTAAACTTGATACAGTATATTATCTGACAGGTTCTAATGTTACGGGAGGCAAAAAATGAAATTTGAAAAAATAGAAAACTCATTTTTAAAAGAAACATTATATAAAGGCGTTCATAAGTCAGGGCTTAATGTTGCAGTTCTTCCTAAAAAAGGTTTTGATAAATATTATGCAGTTATTTCAACAAAGTACGGATCGGTAGATGTGTGCTTTAAAGATGATGAAAAAAATGAATTTAAAGAAGTTCCTGATGGCATTGCTCATTTTTTAGAACATAAAATGTTTGAGCAACCGGACGGAACAAATGCTTTTGATAAGTTTTCTTTATATGGTGCAAATGCAAATGCGTTTACATCTTTTAATAATACAGCATATCTTTTTCAGTCAACAGACTTTTTTTATGAAAATTTAGAGCATCTTTTAAATTATGTATTCTCCCCTTATTTTACAAAGGAAAATGTTGAAAAAGAGCAGGGGATTATAGGTCAGGAAATAAGAATGTATGATGATGATGCTGACTGGCGTGTTATGTTTAATATGTTGAAAGCGATGTATAATATACATCCTATAAGACGTGATATTGCAGGCACAGTTGAAAGCATAGCAGAAATTGATAAAGATTTACTTTATTATTGCTATAATATTTTTTATCATCCTGAAAATATGGTGCTTTTTGTAACAGGGGATATAGATATTGAAAGACTTCCTGAAATTTTGGACAAAAATGTTCCTGTAAAGGAAAAAGGCTTTAATGCTATTATTAAAGAATATAAAGAGCCTCATAACGTTTGCCAGAATGAAATTGAGGATAAATTAGAGGTTTCTATGCCTATTTTCTCAATGGGGTATAAAGATAACAGCGAGATTGTACTTGGAAAGGAACTTGCAAAGAAAAATCTTCTTACATCCATAATAGTAAAAATGTTTATAGGGGAAAGTTCTCCTCTTTACAAAGAACTGTATGATAAAGGGCTTATTAATGATACATTTTATGATGATATAACAATGAATAGAGATTATGCTTTTGTTCAGTTTTCAGGTGAATCAGAAGATCCGAAAAAAGTAAAAGAATATATATTAAAAGAAACTGAGAGAATAAAAAAAGAGGGACTTTGTAAAGACGCGTTTTTAAGAATAAAGAAAAATATGTATGGAAAGTATATTAAATCATTTAATAATATAGAATCCATAGGAAATTCATATAGCGCAAATTACTTCTTGGGAATTGAACTTTTTGATTTCCTTGATGTTTATGATGAAATAACTTATGAAGACGCTCAGGAAAGATTTAATGAACTGTTTGTTGATGATATGTTTGTTACGTCAATTGTAAGTCCGAAATAAATATCATTTAATAAGTGTCATAAGATTTGACACTTATTTTAATTATGTTGACATATAGTAAGACGCTTGGTATAATGTTTGTGTTCATTGTTTAATAGTAAAAAATGGAAATTGCAATATTGAATTATTTAATGTGTAAAAGAAATATAGAAAAGGGTTTAAGATATTTTGGGAGGTTATATACATATGAGTAATAAATCTAAAAACGGATATATGTTTATATTAGGTGTTGTAATTTGTGTAGGTGTATCAGTTCTGGCTATTATGATTGAAAAACTGATTCCGGGTGATATTCTTGGTGCCTCTATTATTGCATTGTTTTTGGGAACAATAATTAATAGTTTTTTTCATCCTGATTGGATAAAACCTGCTCTTAAATTTACATCCAAAAAGGTTTTGAAATTATCAATTATTTTGCTTGGCGCATCACTTTCAGTAAGTACCATTATGTCTGTCGGAAAAATGACTTTTTTCGTAATGCTTTTTACTTTTGCTATGTGTTTTGGCGGAGGATATTTTGTACGTAAATTATTTGGACTTAACTGGAAACTTAGTAATTTGATTTCTGCAGGAACAGGAATTTGCGGTGGCTCTGCTATTGCAGCAATTGCACCTGTTATTGATGCTGATGATAAAGATATAGCTTTTGCTTTGTCATCTACTTTTATATTTGATATGGTTATGGTTGCACTGTATCCGATTATGGGTAAACTTCTTGGAATGTCTGATATAGCTTATGGTATCTGGGCAGGAACTTCTGTAAATGATACAGCAAGTGTAGTTGCTTCAGGTTATGCATTTTCCGAACTTGCAGGTGACTTTGCAACAATGGTTAAACTTACACGTACTATTGCGATTATTCCTACTGTTTTGGTATTTGCATATATTGGTACACGTATAAAACAAAAAGAGTTGAAAAGTAAAAATAGTGACAAAAAGGTAAATATCATAAAGATTATTCCATGGTTTATCGGAGGATTTTTACTTCTTGCAATTTTAAACAGTATTGGATTTATTCCGGAAGAATTATCAGGTGTTATGAAGAATGTAAGTAAATTCCTGATGGTAACAGCACTTTCTGCTATCGGACTTGGAACCAGTATTACCGACTTTAAAAAAGCGGGACTTTCTCCAATGTTCTATGGTATAACTATTGATACATTAGTAACCTTGACAGCACTCGTTGTTATTTTCTTTATGGGACTTATGTGAATAGGAGTGTAAGGTTCGGCGTCCTTGACGAACCGCAAAACATATCGATTTTGTGATAACAAAAATATCGAGTAAACTTTAGTTTGCATATTGACATAACAGACTGGCATCCAGATTATACAGTCTATATATAAAGATTGTCGAAAGAGAGGATATATATGAATATTAAAATTGAACAATCGGACAATTTAAAGTATATAATTAGATTCCCGGATGGTTATAAGAATGGGGATAGGTTTCCTGTAATTATATTTCTTCATGGAGCAGGTAGCAGAGGAAATGATATTAATATTTTGAAAAACAATCCCTATTTTAATATTATTAATAAGCACGTGGAATTTCCGTTTATCACAGTTGCTCCCCAATGTTCACAGAATACATGGTTTGATATGTTTGAGCAACTAAAAAGATTTGTTTTTAAAATATATGATGAAAATTTTACTGACAAAAATAAAATTTATCTTATGGGAGCGAGTATGGGAGGATACGGAACATGGCAACTTGCTATGAGCTTACCGGAATTATTTGCAGCAATTGTTCCTATTTGTGGCGGTGGAATGTATTGGAATGCCTCCAGACTTGTAAATGTACCGGTTTGGGCGTTTCACGGAGCAAAAGATACTACTGTTTTTAAAGAAGAATCAATAAAGCTGATTGATGCCGTAAACGAATGTGGTGGAAAAGCTAAACTCACCATTTATCCTGAAAATGGACATGATGCATGGAGTGATACCTATAATAGTCATGAAGTTTTTCGCTGGTTGCTTTCAAATACAAATAAAAATAACGTACAGCTTATTGACAAGTACAAAGATGGTAATATATATGGGTAAAAATATTTTTTTAATTTGACACCAACTGTCGCTAAAAAATACTGGCATCAAGGTTATACAGTCTTTATATGCGGTGCGTTGCACCGCAGCGATATAAATCTCTTGCGAGATTTTCGATATATCATAAATGATTCGATATGTTGCAAGCAACTCGATATGTCGCTGAGGCGACGAGATTTATATCATATCGGGTTTTGCCGTAGGGTTCGACGATTTCCGACGAACCGTTAAACTGGTAAGACAATTAAAAAATCGAAATCAAAAAAACTTCCCCTTGAGGGGAAGGAGGGTTGCAAAGCAACTCGGATGAGGTGGCAAAATGGTAATATTAATTACAGGTGCATCGCATACCGGTAAAACAGTTCTGGCACAAAAACTACTTGAAAAATATAAATATCCTTATCTTTCAATAGATCATTTGAAAATGGGACTGATTCGCAGTGGCAACACTGAACTTACTGCAATGAGCGATGATACAAAACTTACCGGGTATTTATGGCCCATTGTTAAGGAGATAGTAAAAACTGTAATTGAAAACAATCAGAATTTGATTGTTGAGGGATGCTACATTCCTTTTGATTGGGAAAAAGATTTTGAAAATAGTTATCTTGAAAATATTAAATTTTATTGTCTTGTTATGAGTGAAAATTATATAAAAAACCATTTTGATGATATAAAAAAATATGCAAACGTGATTGAAAAGCGTCTTGATTACGAGTATGAAATGGAAAATGCTCTTAAAGAAAATTCTGATGTTTTGAAACTTGCAATAAAGCACAATTTGAACTATCTTTTTATTGATGATGAATATAGTGTCAATGCTGATTCGTAAAAAGGAGAAAAAATATGATTTTTGAAGTTAAAGGTAATCAGTTTTACAGGGATGGAAATCCTATAAAAATAATATCAGGTGCCGTTCATTATTTCCGTAATATGCCTGACACCTGGGGCGATATTTTCAAAAAAATGAAAGCGTTAGGTTGTAATTGTGTTGAAACATACTGCGTATGGAATATGCATGAAAAAAAGCAGGGGGAATTTGATTTTTCAGGCAACCTCAACATATCAGATTTTATCAAAAAAGCAGGGGAAGAAGGTCTTATGGTTATCGTACGCCCAGGACCGTATATCTGTGCAGAATGGGAATTCGGAGGATTGCCCTGGTGGATACAGACAAACGAAGAAATGGAAATACGTTGTTCCAATCCGCATTATATAAAGTGCTTTAGCAATTATCTTAAGCGTCTGTTTTATGAGATAAGACCATATCTTTGTACAAATGGCGGACCTGTTATAATGATGCAGTGTGAAAATGAATATGGTTACTATGGAGACGATAAGGAATATCTTAAATATTTGTATAATTTTTATCGAGAACAGGGAATAGATGTTCCGCTTTTTACTTCAGATGGAGTTTCAAAAGAAAATCTTTTAGACGGTATGATAGAAGGTTGCTTTACTACGCTTAATTTTGGAAGTCGTGTTGAAGAAAACTTTAAAGCACATGATGAACTTTTTCCTGATGCACCTAAAATGTGTATGGAAATGTGGTGTGGTTGGTTTGATGCATGGGGAGATGAAAAGCACCATTGCACATCTTACAAAGACTATGCAGAAACTGTTGATGCCATGCTTAAAAAAGGAAGCTTAAATATGTATATGTTCATAGGTGGAACGAATTTTGGTTTTACAAGTGGTGCCAATCATTGTGAAAAGTTTGCTCCTGACGTAACCAGCTATGATTATGATGCACTATTGTCTGAATGCGGAGATGTTACCAAAAAATATTATGCAGTTCGTGATGTAATAAAAAAATATGTCGATGGAAATCTTGCAGAAGTTCCTCCAAACAGACCAAAAAAAGCATACGGAAGAGTAAAACTTACAGAAAAAGCAGGTATCTTTGATAATCTTGAAAGACTTTCTACGCCAATACATTCAGAAGTTCCCAAATGTATGGAAAGTTACGGACAGGGATATGGATATATCGTCTATCGCACAAAGTTAAATCGTGATTATAACAGTGCAAAATTGGAGTTTGAAAGTCTTGGCGACAGAGCACAGATTTACATAAATAAAAAACTTACTGGAATTGTTTATATAAACGATGAAGAATTGAAAATTGAGATTACAGCCAAAAAAGGCGATGTGCTTACAGTTCTATGCGAAAATATGGGAAGAACAAATTTTGGACCAAAAATGAGTCGTAAGAAAGGTATAGCCGGTAGATGTATGTTAAATGATAAAATTCATTTTAACTGGGATGTGTATCCGTTGCCTATGGAAAATACAGATGAAGTTTTGTATTCTTCCAAAACCCCTGAAGAAGAATCTGCATTTTACAGGGGAACATTTGAAGTTGATAATCCTTGTGATACATTCTTAAATACGGAAAATTTTACTAAAGGCTTTGTATTGATAAATGGTTTTAATCTGGGAAGGTACTGGGATATAGGCCCTCAGAAAACATTGTATGTTCCTGCTTCATTGTTGAAACAGGGTGAAAATGAAATTGTTTTATTTGAATCAGATGGCATAAAAGGAGAACCGGAAATTTTATTTGTTGATAAACCTGATTTGGGTGATATATAAATAAATGTTATTTAAGTAATTCAACAGCAGATACATTTTTAAGTTTAACGATTATCATTATTGTCAATTATGATACTAAGAAGTTGTAAATATTTAAAATAAGGAGTTAATATGGAAAATATAGTTAAATTTCCTGCACTTAATCTTGAATTTAAAATAAGAAGAATTGCTTTTTCGTTGTTTAATATAGATATATATTGGTATGCGATTATTATTGCATGCGGAATTTTACTGGCTTTTATTTACTGTAGCAAAGAGGCAAAAAGGCAGGGAATGGATAACGAATTATTTATAGATATTCTACTTTGGGGAATTCCTTCCGGTGTTATTGGAGGACGGCTTTATTATGTTATTTTCAAATGGGAATACTACAGTAAGAATTTAGGTGAGATTTTTGCCATAAGAGATGGTGGACTTGCTATATACGGAGCAATAATATTTGCCGTTCTTGCGGTTTATATATATACGAAAAAAAACAAAATCAACACACTTAAAGTTTTTGATATCGGAGCAATAGGTCTTCTTATTGGTCAGGCTGTCGGAAGATGGGGAAATTTTTTTAATCAGGAGGCATTTGGCGGAAATACTTCTCTTTTATGGGGTATGACCAGCGAAAAAATTTGTGCATATCTTGAAATGCTTAAAAACAAAGGAATAAATGTTGACCCGACGCTTCCTGTCCATCCTACTTTTTTGTATGAGAGTTTGTGGAATTTAGCGGGAGTTATTATCTTTAATTATTTAATAAAAAGGAAAAAATTTGACGGTCAGATTTTCTTTTTATATATAATATGGTATGGTTTTGGGAGAATGTTAATAGAAGGGTTAAGAACTGACAGTTTATATTTTTTAGGCTTCAGGATTTCTCAAATAATAGGTGCTCTGTCAGTTGTATTTGGCACAGTACTTTACATTTTGCTTAGAAAAAAAGGTGTTAAAAATGGATAAACTTATATATTGGGTATGGTTATCACAAAGAGTAAGTCCGAATAATTTGTGTATAAGACAACTGATAAAAGAAGTTCCTGACCCTGAAATTATATATAATATGAATGAGGAGCATCTTTTGGTTTTACCATATCTTAATAAAGTGTCGATTCTTAAACTTTTAGATAAAGATTTGGAAGAAACTAAAAAAATTATTGAAAAATGTGAGAATAACAATTATAATATAATTTGTTATTCTGATGAATATTATCCTGAAAGGCTTAGAAATATTCCTGATTTTCCGATAGTTCTTTATCACAGAGGAGACAAATTTCTCTTCGATGAGTTATTATGTATATCCGTTGTTGGTACGAGAGAGCCTTCCGGTTATGGTATAAAAATGGCAAAGCAAATTGCAAGGGAACTTGCATATAATAATGCTCTTGTTATAAGTGGTATGGCATTTGGTATTGATGCCTCGGCACATCTTGGGGCAATGAGTGTTGATAAACCTACTGTTGCAGTGTTGGGCTCAGGGATAGATGATCCTACACCTAAAACAAATAAAAAACTTTATGAGTATATGCTCTATAATGGTTGTGTTATATCGGAATATCCGCCCGGTGCAAGAATATATCGATCAAATTATGCTGTAAGAAACAGAATAATAAGCGGTCTTTCTTTAGGAACTGTTGTTGTGGAAGCAGAAGAGATAAGTGGTTCTTTAATTACCGCAAGAAATGCTTTGAATCAGGGCAGAGATGTTTTTGCCGTTCCTAATCTGGCTGATAATAAAAAAGGTGACGGTACTAATAATCTTTTAAGAGATGGTGCAATACTTGTAACAAGTGCAAAGGATATTTTAGAAGAATATAAAGGCATGTTTGGAAGTATAGATATAATAAAATCATTTAACGAATCTTCGTATAATAAAAACTTCTTAAAAGAGGATTTTATTGATAAATTTGCTGATTTAGTGCCTATAGAAAAAGAAGTTGCACTTTCAGTTGAAGTTCAGCCTACAACAGCTGATGAAATTTCAAAAAAATCAAATATTCCTATGAATTATGTGTTGTCAACACTTACAATGCTTGAAATAAAAGGTGTTGTAAAATCAGTTGTAGGTAATAAATTTATGCTAAATATATAAAGAGGTGTAAAAATTGTCAAAAAATCTGGTTATTGTGGAATCTCCTGCGAAGGCTAAAACAATTGAAAAATATTTGGGGAAAGATTATAGTGTCCTTGCTTCTATGGGGCATTTAAGAGATTTGCCTGAAAAAACATTAGGGGTGGATGTAGAAAAGGATTTTACCCCTAAATATCAAACCATCAAAGGAAAAAGTGAACTTATAAAGAGTCTGAAAAAAGAAGCCCAGACTTGTAATAAAGTTTATCTTGCGACTGACCCTGACCGTGAAGGAGAAGCAATATCCTGGCATATTGCAAATATTTTAGGAATAAAAGAAGATGAAGTGTGCAGGGTAACCTTTAATGAGATAACCAAAAATGCAGTAACCGAAGCGATTGGCAATCCAAGAATAATAGATAAAGACCTTGTTGATGCACAACAGGCAAGGCGGGTTTTAGATAGAATTGTGGGATATAAGTTAAGTCCTCTTTTGTGGAAAAAAATAAGAAAAGGACTTAGCGCAGGACGTGTTCAGTCTGTTGCAACCAGAATTATATGTGACAGGGAGGAAGAAATTGAGAAATTTATTCCTGAAGAATACTGGACGATTAAAGCAGATTTAGAAACAACTGAAAAAAATATATTTACAGCAAAACTTGAAAAAAAAGACGGCAAGAAAATAACTGTAAACAATGAACAAGATGCAAGAGAAATATTGCAAAGTTTAAAAAATGCAGAATATTATGTAGAAAATATAAAGGAAACAAAAAAATTAAGAAAACCTTATCCTCCTTTTATAACAAGTACCTTGCAACAGGAAGCGTCAAGAAAACTTAACTTCACGTCTAAAAGAACAATGCAGACTGCTCAGAATTTGTACGAAGGTATAAATATTAAAGGAAGAGGTTTGGTTGGTCTTATAACATATATGAGAACTGACAGTTTGAGAATATCTGACGAGGCAAAAAAGAATGCAAAGAATTTCATACTTTCTAACTACGGGAGCGAATTTTGTCCAAAAGGGTATAATGAATATAAAATGAGAAAAGGGAATATTCAGGATGCCCACGAAGCAATAAGACCGTCAGATGTATATCTTACACCTGACCTTGTTAAAGACTCTTTGACAAACGACCAGTATAAACTTTATAAACTTATATGGGAAAGATTTGTTGCATCTCAAATGGTAAATGCAATATTTAACGCCACATCCGTTGATGTGAAGGCGGAAAACTTTACATTAAAAGCAACGGGTCTGCAAATGCTTTTTGAAGGATTTATGAAACTATATATTGAAAGTACAGACAGTGAAGACGAGGATGAAAATCAGAAACTGCCAAAACTTAACGAGGGTGAAAGTCTTAAACTTATAGAACTTAATGATAAGCAACATTTTACCAATCCTCCTTCGAGATACACAGAAGCGAGTTTAATTAAAACAATGGAAGAATATGGCATTGGAAGACCAAGTACCTATGCGCCTACTATCAGTACCATTCTTCAAAGAGAATATATAGTAAAAGAAGGTAAGTCCTTAGTACCTACCGAACTTGGAAAAGTTACAACCAATCTTATGAAAGATAATTTTAAAGATATAGTTGATGTTAAGTTTACGGCAGGTATGGAAGACAGTCTTGACAGTATAGAGCATGGAAATAATGACTGGGTACAGATTTTAAAAGAATTCTATAAAGACTTTGAAATATCTTTAACTAAAGCACAGGATATCGATAAGGTTAAAGTCAAAGAAGAAGAAACTGATGAAATTTGTGAAAAGTGTGGAAGAAAAATGGTAATTAAAACAGGTAAGTTCGGAAAATTTCTTGCTTGTCCCGGATTTCCTGAATGTAAAAATGCCAAACCGATAACAACCGAAGTTAAAGATATCAAATGTCCGTTGTGTCAGGGTAAAGTGCTCCAGAAAAAGAGTAAAAAAGGAAAAAAATACTTTGGTTGCGAAAACAATCCTGATTGTTCATTTATGACATGGGATGAACCTACCAATGAAAAATGTGAAAAATGCGGAAATGTTCTTGTGAAAAAGTATTATGGAAAAGGTTCAAAATTATATTGCTCAAATTCAGAGTGCGAAAATGCACCTAAAAAAAGAACAGTAAAAAAGAAATAGGTAAAAAGGAAAAAAGAATGAAAACAGTTAATGTTATAGGGGCAGGTCTTGCAGGATGCGAAGTAGCATACAGACTTGCAGAGCATAATGTAAAAGTTAATTTATATGAGCAAAAGCCTGAGAAAAAATCTCCTGCTCACTCTTCTGATAATTTTGCCGAACTTGTATGCAGTAATTCGCTAAGAGGGAATGTGCTTTCAAATGCAGTCGGGCTTTTAAAAGAAGAAATGAGAATGTTAGGTTCTCTTGTAATTGAAAGTGCATACGAAAACCAAGTTCCTGCTGGGGGAGCGTTAGCGGTTGACAGAGAAAAGTTTTCAAAATACATCACCGATAAAATAATAAATCATCCCAATATAAATGTTATAAACGAAGAATATACTGAAATTTCTGATGATGAATATACGGTTATTGCAACAGGGCCTTTAACAAGCGAAAAACTATTCGAAAATATTAAGAAACTTACAGGGGATGACGACTTGTATTTCTATGATGCAGCTGCACCTATTGTTTCTTATGACTCTATTGATATGACAAAAGCATTCAAAGCCTCAAGATATAATAAGGGTGATGCTGATTATATTAATTGCCCTATGACAAAAGAAGAGTATGATGCTTTTTATGATGCCCTTATAAATGCTGAATGTGCTAAAATGAAAGAATTTGAAGATGAAGTTGTTTTTGAAGGGTGTATGCCTGTTGAAACAATGGCAAAAAGAGGATATAATACTCTTTTGTTCGGACCATTAAAACCTGTCGGACTTCGAAGTGAGAGTATGGATAAAGATGCTTATGCAGTTGTCCAGTTGAGGCAGGATAACAAAGAGGGGACAATGTATAACATTGTTGGTTTTCAGACTCATCTTAAATTCGGAGAACAAAAAAGAGTATTTTCTATGATACCTGGTCTTTCAAATGCAGAGTTTTTAAGATACGGAGTTATGCATAGAAACACTTTTATAAATTCTCCTAAAGTTCTTAATAACCATTACAGATTAAAAAATAATGATAAAATATATTTTGCAGGTCAGATTACAGGGGTTGAAGGATATGTTGAGTCTGCAGCAAGCGGGCTTACTGTAGGAATTTATCTTTCAAAACTTTTAAACAAAGAGGAAATAAACGAATTTTCTAAAGATACGGCAATCGGTGCATTAGCCGCTTATGTATCTGACGAAACGGTTGAAAAATTCCAGCCTATGAATGTTAATTTTGGTATTATAAATCCTCTTGGTTACCGTGTGAAAGGTAAACAGGAAAAAAATCTTGAAATTGCCAAAAGAGCATTAAAAGAAATAGAGGAAAAATTCAAATAAAATATATAGACAGTTCGAAATCCATCCTGTCTTAAATCAAAACTAGGAGTGTTAAAAAAATGAAATTACAAAAGATTACTAAAACAGCAATTATTTCAGCGTTATATTGTGTGTTGACATTGGCGTTTGCACCTGTAAGTTACGGAGTAATTCAGTTAAGAGTTTCGGAGGTTTTGACAGTTTTACCCAAATTTTCAAAATCATCAATCTTAGGACTTACAATCGGATGTTTTCTTTCAAATTACATAGGTATGGCGTTTGTAGGAAGTACAGGAATTATTGATGTTGTATTCGGAACTCTGGCGACTTTTCTTGCAGGTATATGTTCTTATTTAACAAGAAAAAATAAATGGCTTGTTGCCTTGTTTCCTGTGCTTTTTAACGGTGTAATTGTAGGTGGTTATCTTCATTTTATTGCTTATACAAATATAAATATTTTTTTGTGTATGCTTTATGTAGCTATAGGGGAAGCGCTTGTAACATATGTACTGGGAATTCCTTTAATAAATTTTGTTTTAAAAACAAATAAAATAGGAGAAATACTTAATGATTAATATTGAAAAATACCTTGATAAAGTTGAAAAGCCGTCACGATACGTGGGCGGAGAATATAACAGTATAATTAAAGATAAAGAAAATGTGAATATAAGATTTGCATTCTGCTTTCCTGATACTTATGAAATCGGAATGTCGCATCTTGGATTAAGATGTATTTACCATACTCTTAATGAAATTTCTGATGTTTGGTGCGAAAGAAGTTTTATGCCATGGGTAGATATGGAAGAAATATTAAAGAGAAATAATATTCCTCTTTTTGCCTTGGAATCAAAAGATGCTCTTAATGAGTTTGATATGTTAGGCTTTACTTTGCAATATGAAATGAGTTATACTAATGTACTTGCAATGCTTGATATGTCAGGTATACCTTTTTTATCAAAAGAAAGAGATTATACTTGCCCGTTTATATGTGCAGGCGGTCCTTGTGCAGTTAATCCGGAACCTCTTTATGATATAATTGACTTTTTTATGATAGGCGAAGGGGAAGAAGTTCTTCCTGAAGTTATGGATGTTTACAGGGAATATAAAAAAAGCGGTTCTTGTAACAGAGATGATTTTTTATTTAAAGTGGCACAATTAAAAGGAGTATATGTTCCTAAATTCTATGATGTTTCCTATAATGAAGACGGAACAATTAAAGGAAGAACTCACGCTGACGGCGTTCCTGATACTATTGAGAAAAGAGTTATAGAAGATTTTGACAGTTTGCCTCATCCTGAAAAAATTATTGTACCCTATACTGAAATAGTGCATGACAGGGTTACGCTTGAAATATTCAGAGGATGCATAAGAGGATGCAGATTTTGTCAGGCAGGGTTTATATACCGTCCTGTAAGAGAAAGAACTCCTGATAAACTTGTTGATATTGCGGTTAAATCTTTAGAGGTAACAGGTTATGATGAAGTGTCATTATGTTCTTTAAGTACCAGTGACTATACACGTCTTAATGAACTTACCGATAAACTAATGGAATATACTATTGACAGGAAGATAAACTTTTGTCTGCCATCACTTCGAATTGATAATTTTAATTTACCTCTTGCCAACAAAGTGCAGAAAGTAAGAAAAACCTCTTTAACCTTTGCTCCTGAAGCGGGAACTCAAAGAATGAGAGATGTTATAAACAAAAATGTTTGTGAAGAAGATGTTTTAAAAACATCGCACCTTATTTTCACAAACGGATGGAACAGCGTTAAGTTTTATTTTATGATTGGCCTTCCTTATGAAACAAAGGAAGATGTTTTAGGTATTAAGGATTTAGCATTTAAAGTTCAGAATACTTATTATAAGATAGACAAGCCTTTAAGACCGAAAGGCGCAAGAATAACGGTGAGTACATCTTCATTTGTTCCTAAACCTTTTACACCGTTTATGTGGGCAAGGCAGGATACAATAGAAGAGTTAAGAGATAAACAAAATTTACTTAAAAATGAAATGAAATCCAAAATTATTAATTATAATTGGCATGATGCAGATTTGTCCATTTTGGAAGGTGTATTTGCAAGAGGGGACAGAAGACTTTCCAAAGTCCTTATTTCTGCGTATGATAAGGGATGCCGTCTTGATGGATGGAATGAACATTTTAAGTACGATAAATGGATGGAAGCATTTATAGAAAATAATATAGATTACACATTCTATACTCACAGAGAAAGAGAATATGAAGAAAATCTGCCATGGGATTTTATAGATGTGGGAGTAAGTAAAAAGTTTTTGATAAGCGAAAATGAAAAAGCAAAAATGGCGTCTACAACACCTAATTGCAGGCAAAATTGTGCGGGGTGTGGTATAACCAAGTTAGCAAAATGTAAGGAGCAGTTCAATGGAGTTAAGAGTTAAATTTAATAAAATAAGTGATGCGAAATATATTTCTCATCTTGATTTACTAAGGACTTTTAATCGAATGATAATGAGAAGCGATTTGAAACCTGCGTACTCACAAGGATATAACCCACATATTATAATGTCATTTTTGCAACCTTCTTCAGTGGGTATGGCAACTAAGTCAGATTGCCTTGATATAACTTTAGAAGGCGAATATGACCTTAATAAAGTTCTTTTAAACCTTCAGGAAGTTGCACCCAGAGGTATTGAGATAACAAGTGTGGAAGAAAATAACGGAAAGTTAAAGTTTAATACTCTTTCTTCGGCAGTGTATTCGGTTTTAATAGATACCAATGCGACTAAAGATGATATAATTAACTTTTTACGCCTTGATGAAATTTTTGTTGATAAAAAGACTAAAAAAGGGATAAAAGAAGTTGATATAAAACCTCTTCTTTTAAGTTATGAGGTGAAAGATGGCATAGAACTTATATTGCATTTAAAAGCAGGAAGCAGTGAAAACTTAAATCCATCGCTTTTACTGAAAGCAATGGAAAAATATATTGATAATATATACATAAACAATGTAAGAATTACAAGGGAATATTTGTTGTCGGAAAATGGCGAAATTTTCTAAATTTTGTATATTTTCAACAAAAAAATATAAGATTTATAATATTTTTTAATAAAAATAGAAAAAATGTTTGACAATATCATAACAAATGTGTATAATGATTGTATGGGTATTTTAAGTATTTGTTTGTAGGTGTTTAAGTGAAAGCATACGATATAAACGATGAAGAGATTATAAATGGTGCCAAAAGTGGAGATAATGATTGTCTCGAGATTATTTTTGATAGTTTCAGAGGATATATAAGAAGTCTCTCAAATAAGTATTATCTTGTTGGTGCTGATAAAGATGATCTTGTGCAGGAAGGAATGATCGGGCTTTTTAAAGCAATAAGAGATTATGACGAAAGCCAGGGCATTACTTTTGTTTCTTTTGCGTCAGTATGTATAAAAAGGCAGATTAAAACTGCGCTTAAACTATCTTTGAGAAAAAAGCATATACCTCTTAATTCTTCGGTGTCTTTGCAGGCGTCAATGTTTGATGATGAGAGTGACAGGGAACTCATCGAATATTTTGAAGATAAAAAAGAGATTAATCCCGAAGAGGTTTACATAAATAATGAAACCTTTACTCAACTTAATAAAATGCTTTATGAAACATTAAGTAAGTTGGAACTTAATATCCTTGTTTTATATAATCAGCATTTAAGTTATAAAGAAATTTCCGAAATTACGGGAAAAAGTGTTAAATCTATTGATAATGCCATTCAGAGAATTAAAAAGAAGATGGAGATTATCAAAAATCAATATATGTCCTTGTAGCTCATTGGCAGAGTGCTGTTTTTCGCGGGTATTTTTACTGTGTTTAATGGAGAAGACGGTTCGATTCCGGACGGTGGACTAATAATATTTCTATTTTTTAAGGAGAGAAAACTATGTACGAAGACAAAACACTTATCTGCAAAGATTGCGGAAACGAATTCATATTTACAGCAGGGGAACAAGAATTCTATGCTGAGAAAGGATTCGAAAACGAACCAGTTCGTTGCAAAGAATGCAGAGTGTCAAGAAAAGCAAGCATCCGCGAAAAGAGAGAACTTCATACTGCTGTATGTGCTGAATGCGGTCAGGAAGCAAAAGTTCCATTTATTCCAAGAGATGACAGACCTGTTTACTGTAGCGAATGTTTCAGTAAAAAAAGTGCTGAATAATTTTATATGAAATATAGCCCTGTCGGTAAATCCGTCAGGGCATTATTCTTTTTTATAATTAAAAAATAAAAATCTTGCATTTAGGGTGCAATATGTAGTATAATAATATATAATACATAAATGGAGTGATTTAAATGAAAATAACAAAAGATACAATTATTGCAGATGTTTTAAAAATAGATGCAGACTTAGCGCCTTTCTTTTTAGAAATCGGTATGCATTGTTTGGGTTGCCCTTCTGCCACAGGCGAAACAATTGCCGAAGCATGCGATGTTCACGGGGCGGATTGTGACCTTTTACTTGAAAAACTTAACAACTTCCTTGAAAAGGGGGAAAATTAAATTGCTTGAGAATATGATAACTTATAAAGAGAAACCGCTTTCAAGATGTGGTAATATGATATATTACGGAGATTTTTCGGATAAGTATATTTCTATTATTGAAGTACTTTCTGAAAAAGAGGAAAATGGAGCGGTAGTTCCTGATAAATTAAGTATAAAACTTAATCAGAATTGTGGTAATCTTAAATTTAAGCCAATTAAAAAAGCAGAACGAGAAAGTCTTTATGTTGCATTAGACCTTGCTGAATACTGGCTTAAAGAAGCATTGGAGATAGATCCGTGATAAGTCTTGATTATATTATAGGACTCCTTATATCACTTGTTGCTTTTTTCCTGTCGATATCCTGTCATGAATTTGCGCATGGTTATGTCGCTTATAAAATGGGAGATCCTACTGCAAAATTAAGCGGGCGTTTGACCTTAAATCCTGTGAAACACTTTGATTTGTTTTCAATACTTTTCTTTGTGATTTTTCACTTCGGGTGGGCAAAAGGTGTGCCTGTAGATTCAAGATATTTTAAAAATCAAAAGCACGGTATGGTATATACTGCTCTTGCAGGACCAGTTACAAATGTTTTATTGGCATTTATCTTTACCGTGATTTTAAATCTGTTATTTAAAATATCATTTAAAAGCGAACTCGTATTTGAAATTTTTACGTATATTGCAACTTTTTGTCAGTATATGATATCGGTAAATGCAATGCTTGCTATATTTAACCTTATACCTATTCCGCCACTTGATGGTTCTAAGATATTTTTCGCAGTTTTGCCTGAAAGATTATATTTTAAGGTTTTGTCTTATGACAGGTATATGATGATAATATCACTCGTACTTGTTTATGCAGGAGTTCTTGACAGAGTGGTGAATACCGGAGTTTCAAATCTTATTTCGTTACTTCAGAATTTAGTAGGAGTTTTTATATAAAATGGAACAAATTACTTTTAAGGCTCACGAATTTGAGGGACCTTTGGACTTGCTTTTGTTTCTTATAAAAGCAAATAAAGTAAATATATATGATATTCCGATTGTTGAAATATCTGAACAATATATGAAATATGTCAGCAAAATGAAAGAAATGAACCTTGATGAAACAAGTGAATTTCTTGTTATGGCGTCTGAACTTTTATATATTAAATCAAAAATGCTTCTTCCTGTAGAGAAAAATGAAGATGGCGAGATTATAGATCCGCGTACCGAACTTGTTGAAAAACTTTTGGAATATCAGAAATATAAAGAACTTTCCGAATTTTTAAAAGGCAGGGAAGATATAGGCAGATTTTCTTTTGTCAAGCCACGCGAGAAGGTAAAAGGAATAAGATACAGTAATGATGATCTGGATGTTTCTGTTCTTGATCTTGTGAATGCTTTTCATGATGTTATTGACAGGATTGAAAGAAAACTTCCGCCTCCTAAAACTTCATTTATCGGTATTGTAGCAAGAGAAGAAGTTAATTTGAAAGACAGGATTGATATTATAAAGAAATTTTTACTTGAAAATAAGAAGACGGAATTTGATGAACTGTTTATTAAAACCTGTACTACAAGACCACAGATTATTGTAACATTTTTAGGAGTTTTGGAACTTATTAAATTAAGTAAAATTGCAGTTAAAAAAACTAATGGTAATATGTATATAACATTAAAGGAAGAATAAGTAAATGTTAGGAATTGAAGATAAAGAGTTATACAATGCTATCGAAGCCTTGCTTTTTGTTGCAGGTGATCCTGTATCAATGGACAGGCTGTCGGAAGCACTTAATATCCCTATATCCGATTTGGAAGAATTTATGCCGAAAATGATGG
This sequence comes from Oscillospiraceae bacterium, assembly GCA_015068525.1. Lineage (NCBI taxonomy): Bacteria > Bacillati > Bacillota > Clostridia > Eubacteriales > Oscillospiraceae > Oscillospiraceae bacterium. The sequence goes on from SVKJ01000003.1 coordinate 19,127, forward strand.
ATGAATATAACTATGAACGGCGTGGGATAAAACTTATAAAACTTGAAAATTCATATCAGTTAACTACCCGTTCAGAATATTTTGATGCGGTTGTAAGAATGGTCACTCATAAGCAGAAACAGGTTCTTTCTCCTGCAACTTTGGAGGTTTTATCCATTATTTCTTATAATCAACCAATAACCAAAGCGGCAATAGAAAAAGTAAGAGGCGTAGATTCTTCTCATTCTCTTACAAAATTATTAGAAAGAGAACTTATTGAGCAAAGAGGAAGGCTTAATGCTCCGGGAAGACCTGTTCTATACGGTACAACTGATGAGTTTTTAAGATGTTTTGGGCTTCAGTCTTTGGAAGAAATGCCAAATCTTGAAGATGATTTGTCGCAAGTTGGAATGGAAACTGATCCTAATAAAGATAACGTAACATTTGATGAACTTGAAAAAAGAATGGAAGACGGAGAATATGTGGAACAAACTGATCCGTCCTTTATATAATTTACATAAAAATACGGAGGTGCATAACAATGGCTGAACATCCAATTGAAGGAATAATGAGTACAGCACTTGGAAATATCAAAGAAATGGTAGATGTTAACACTATCGTAGGTAATCCTGTTACAACACCTGACGGTACTGTTATAATTCCAGTATCAAAAGTTGCTTTTGGCTTTTGTGCAGGCGGAACGGAATTCGGAAGCCCTGTTGTAAAAGAGGAAGGGCTTAAATCAAATTTTGGTGGCGGCAGCGGAGCAGGCGTTACTATAACTCCTGTTGCTTTCTTAGTTGTTAACGGAACTAATGTAAGAATGCTTTCTATGTCTTCGGCATCAACTGCTGCAGATAAAATAGTTGATATGATTCCTGAAATCTTAACGAAATTTAAAGAGATAGTAAATAAAGAAAAGAAAGACGATTCTATAAAATTTCAAAGTGATTTTTCCGATGAAATAGTTGTGGAATAAAAATATCTTACCCACTCATATACATAAAAGTAAGAATGTATGTGAGTGGGTGGTTTTTTGAAAAAAGTATTTTTCATTTTAATATTATCATTGTTTTACAGTACTGAAAGTTTTGCGTTTTCAGATATTTCGGCTAAATCTTATGTTGTAATGGAACAATCTACAAACTCTGTTATATTTTCTAAAAATATGAATGTCCGTATGAAACCTGCGAGCACAACTAAAATTCTTACCGCTATTTGTGCTGTTGAAAATGCTAGGCTTACTGATTTGGTTACAGTATCAAAAAATGCGGCATATCAGGAAGGATCTTCAATGTATCTTAAAGAGGGCGATAAAGTTACACTTGAAAATCTTGTATACGGTCTTATGTTAAATTCAGGAAATGATGCAGCGGTCGCAATAGCGGAACATATAGGCGGGAGCGTAGAAAAATTTTCAAATATAATGAACAATAAGGCAAAGGATATCGGTGCCGTAAATTCAAACTTTGAAAATCCGAACGGACTCGATTCGGATGAACATTATGTAACGGCTTACGACCTTGCTCTGATAACCTCATATTGTCTTAATAATGAAAAGTTTTCTGAGATTGTAGCAACAAAAAGTAAAGTTATAAAAGGTAATGACGGACTTAATAAATATTTGTCAAACCATAATAAAATGCTTCATACATATCCTGATTGTATTGGCGTTAAAACAGGATTTACCAAAAAATCAGGACGTACATTAGTTACCTCAGCAAAAAAAGACGGTATAAAAATTATTGTTGTAACACTTAATGCTCCTAACGATTGGAGTGATCATAAAAAACTTCTTGACAGAGGTTTTTTATCTGTCGAAAAAGAGAAAATAATTGATAACACAAAAGTTGTTGGCGAGGTTAATATAAAAGGCGGAACTAAAGAAAAGGTTTCTGTTAAATGCGAAGAAGAATTTTATGGTGTAAAAATAAAAGGAAACGATGAAACTTACGATGTAGTGTATAAATATGATAAATTAAAAGCACCTGTTATAAGTATGCAAAAAGCAGGGGAAGCCTTAGTTTATAAAAACGGAAAAGAAATATTTAAAACAAATCTTTTAACAACCGAAGATGTAGAAAAGAAAAAAGGTTTTTCAATTATAGAATTTATAAAAAGGATATTTAAATTATGATAAGACTGCAAAAATATATAAGTAATTCAGGAGTAACTTCAAGAAGAAAGGCGGAAGAATTGATTTCTCAGGGAAGAGTGAAGGTTAACGGAATTGTTGCAACTTTAGGTTGCAGCGTTGATGAAACAACGGATATTGTTGAAATTGATTCGAAAGTTATTTCAAGAGAAGAAAATAAAGTATATATAATGCTTAATAAACCAACAGGATACCTCTCAAGTGTAACTGATGACAGGGGCAGAAAAACTGTTGTTGATTTAATTGATATAAAAGAACGCATCTTTCCTGTGGGAAGGCTTGATTACGATACCGAAGGGCTTCTTTTATTAACTAATGATGGAGAGTTTACATATAAAATTACCCATCCTAAATTTGAGATAACTAAAACTTATGTTGCAACCCTTAACAAAAAGGTAAATTCCAAAGACTTAGAATGTTTATTAAAAGGTGTAAAAATAGAAGATTATATTGCGAAAGCAAAAGAAATCAGTTTAATAAATGAGGAAAAAAACGAGGTTTTAATTACCATATCACAGGGTAAAAACAGACAAGTAAGAAAAATGTTTGAAAAAATAGGATATAAAGTTGTAACTTTAAAAAGAATAAGTATAGGAAAACTTATGCTTGGAACACTAAAGACGGGCGAGTGGAAAACTTTATCTTTAAAAGAATTGGACAGGCTTATAAAATAATTTGGTTTATTTTGTCAAAAGGTATTGATTATTTGACAAAAATGGTATAAAATATTATATGTGGAAGAAATTGAATTTGTAATAGAATTTTTTTAATTTTATTGCAAATTTTAGTCTATAAAATGATTAGGAGGAGTAAAATGGATAATCTTGAAAAACTTAAAATCTTCCGTGAAAAATCTTCTCAGAAAGAAAGCGGAGGAAAAGCAAAGGAAAGACTTGAAATGCTGTTTGATGACGGTACTTTTATCGAAACAGATTCTTTCTTAAAAAACAGAAATGAACTTACCGGTAAAACAAACTATGCAGACGGAGTAATTGCAGGTTACGGTACAGTTATGGGTAAACTTGTTTATGCATATTCTCAGGACTATGCTGTTCTTAACGGTTCACTCAGTGAAATGAACTGTAAAAAAATTGCTAAAGTTTATGATATGGCATTAAAAACAGGAGCACCTGTAGTTTCAGTAATTGATTGTGGAGGTATCAGACTTGATGATGGTCTTGATGCACTTTCTTCATATAATGAAGTTATGAAAAAAGCAGTTGATGCTTCAGGACTTGTTCCTCAGATTTCTATGGTTTTAGGAGTTTGCGGAGGAAGTATGTCATTTATACCTGCTGTTTCTGATTTTGTAATTATGTCAGAAGATAAAGGCGAAATGTATATTACAAGTAAAGAAGTATTAAAAGGTGTTAATAACGAAACTTGCGATGATTTTGGTACTGCAGCTTTCAATGCTAAAAATGGATCTTGTAATTTTACTGCAAAAAATGACGAAGAAGCATTTCTTACTGTTAAAAATTTATTGAAATTCCTTCCTTCAAATTATTTTGAAGAAGCAGAAATTTTAGATACAGCGGATGACTTTAACAGAGCAACTTCTGATATAATAAATATTATTCCATCTGATGATAAATCTTTATTTGATATTAAAGATATTATTAAATCAGTTGCAGATAACTGTGAATTTTTGGAAGTGTCAGAAAACTATGCTAAAAATATGGTAACAGGTTTTGTAAAACTTGGTGGTATTTCTGTTGGTGTTGTTGCTAATCAGCCTAATGAAAACGGTGGGGTTATCGATAACCTTGGAGCGAAAAAAGCGGCAGATTTTGTTACTAAATGTGACAGTTTCAATATCCCTGTTCTTTCATTTACAGATTCAGAAGGCTTTGAAGTATCAATGGCTGACGAAAAATGGGGTATGATTAAGGATGTTGCCAAACTTGGTTTTGCATTTGCAAACGCATCTGTTGCAAAAGTTAATGTAGTTGTAAGAAAAGCATACGGTGCAGCATACCTGTATATGAATTCAAAACAAATGGGTGCAGACCTTTCTTATGCGTTACCGACTGCTATTATAACATCAACAACTCCTGAAGTTGCACTTAATATGTTATATGAAGAAGAAATTAAAAAATATGACGATCCTAAATTAGGAAGAGAAGAAATTATGGCAAAATACAGAGATGAAGTTGCATCACCTTATGAAGCTGCAAAGAGAGGTTATATTGATGATGTTGTTGATCCTGAATATTTAAGACCTGTTTTAGTAAGTGCTTTTGATGTTCTTCTTACAAAAAGAGAAGATATAATTGATAAAAAGCATGGCAATCTTCCAGTATAATGCGGGGTGAGAAGTATGGATAAAATGGGCGAAGGTGTTGTAACTTTAGTTATAGGTATGACGATAGTTTTTTCAGTACTAATACTTCTTTGGTTAATTCTTCTTGGATTTGAAAAGGTTTTTTATACAATACCAATGAAGAAAAAAGAAAAAGAAAAAGTAAAAGTAAAAGAAACTAAAAGCGAAGTTTTAAATGTTGCACCTGTAGCAAATAACTCTACTATGGAAGACGATACAGAACTTATAGCAGTAATTACTGCAGCAATATGTTCTCTTACAGGTCAGAGTGCATCTAAATTTAATATTAAATCAATAAAAAGAATAAGTAATTGGAATAAATAGACGGAGGATAAAAAAATGAAAAGTTATATAATCAGTGTAAACGGAAAATCTTACGATGTAACAGTTGAAGAAGTTGGTGCAGCTATATCTGCTCCTCAGGTTGCTGTTTCTGCTCCTGTTGTTTCTGCTCCGAAAGCAGCACCTCAGGCAGCACCGGTTAGTTCTGCTAACGGAAAAAAAGTTGAAGCGCCTATGCCAGGTACAATTTTGAAATTAAATGTAGGTGTTGGAGATACAGTTTCTGAAGGTCAGGCAATTGCAGTTTTAGAAGCAATGAAAATGGAAAATGATATTCCTGCTCCTTGTGCAGGTAAAGTGCTTTCAATTGATGTTGCAGTAGGTGGAACTGTTGAAACCGGAACTGTTATTGCTGTTATTGGTTAATGTGCAAAAAATATAACAGTTAATAATAAGGGAGGTTATGTTCATGAATATTGGCTCAAGTTTAATAGATTTTTTAAGCAGTATGGGCATACTTTCTATAACATGGCAACAGGCACTTATGATAGTTATATCCTGTGTGCTTTTATATCTTGCTATTGTAAAAGAATATGAACCAATGCTTTTATTACCGATTGCTTTCGGTATGTTACTTACAAATATTCCGAATTCCGGAGTATATCATCCTGAATTCTTTCAACTTCAGGAAGATGGCTCGTCAATGGTGCCTTTTAGTCAGTTGGTTAAAAAAGGTGGCTTGTTTGACTTTTTATATCTTGGGGTTAAATTTGGTATATATCCGCCGCTTATCTTTATGGGCGTTGGAGCAATGACCGATTTCGGTCCTTTAATCTCGAACCCTAAAAGTTTATTCTTAGGTGCAGCGGCACAACTTGGAGTTTTTGTTACTTTCTTTGGCTCTTTGCTTTTAGGTTTTACAGTCGAAGAAGCAGCATCTATTGGTATTATAGGTGGAGCTGACGGCCCTACTGCTATCTTTGTTACAAAAACTTTAGCACCACATCTTCTTTCTGCTATTGCAGTTGCAGCTTATTCATATATGGCGCTTATTCCTATTATTCAACCGCCAATTATGAAAGCGCTTACAACTAAGAAAGAAAGAGAAATTGTTATGGAACAGTTAAGACCTGTTTCTAAAACGGAAAAAATTATTTTCCCTATAGCAGTAACAATTGTTATTACACTTATTTTACCTGATGCAACACCACTTGTTGGTATGCTTATGCTTGGTAACTTAATGAAAGAATGTGGCGTGGTTGACAGATTATCTAAAACTGCTCAGAACGAACTTATGAATATAGTAACAATTTGTCTTGGTACAAGCGTTGGCGCAACAGCAGTTGCATCGAACTTTTTAAGTTTTGGTACTATTAAAATAATTGTTATGGGACTTGTTGCATTTGCAATAAGTACAGCAGGAGGACTACTGCTTGGTAAACTTATGTGTAAACTATCAGGCGGTAAAATCAATCCGCTTATCGGTTCTGCGGGTGTATCTGCAGTTCCAATGGCAGCGCGTATGTCACAAAAAGTCGGACAGGAAGCAAATCCTAAAAACTTCCTTCTTATGCACGCTATGGGTCCGAACGTTGCGGGTGTTATAGGTTCTGCAGTTGCTGCAGGCGTATTCTTATCAATGTATGCTAAATAAAGGAGAATAGATTATGAGTAAAGTTGGAATTACCGAAACTATCCTAAGAGATGCTCATCAGTCACAAATCGCTACAAGAATGACAACGGATCAAATCTTACCGATAGTTGAAAAATTAGATAAAATAGGTTATCATTCCTTAGAATGTTGGGGGGGAGCAACTTTTGACTCCTGCTTAAGATTTTTAAATGAAGATCCATGGGAAAGGCTTAGAAAAATTAAATCAAAAGCACCTAATACAAAACTTCAGATGTTATTCAGGGGTCAGAATGTTTTAGGTTACAGACACTATGCTGACGATGTTGTTGAATATTTTGTTCAAAAATCAATTGCCAACGGTATTGATATTTTAAGAATATTTGACGCTCTTAACGATGTAAGAAATCTTCAGACTGCAATTAAAGCAGCCCAAAAAGAAAAAGGTCACGTTCAGGCAACAGTATGTTATACTATAAGCCCTGTTCATAACGTTGAATCTTTTGTTAAAATGGCAAAAGAATTAGAAGAAATGGGAGCAAACTCAATCTGTATCAAAGATATGGCAGGTCTTCTTACACCTTACGCTGCTTATGATTTAGTAAAAGCAATGAAAGAAGAGGTTAAAATTCCTCTTCAACTTCACACTCACTATACATCAGGTGTTGCTTCTATGACATACTTAAAAGCAATTGAAGCAGGTATTGACGTTGTTGATACTGCTATGTCACCATTTGCTTTAGGTACAAGCCAGCCTGCAACTGAACCAATGGTTGCTACACTTCAGGGCACAGAATATGATACAGGTATTGACCTTGATAAATTATCAGAAATTACTGATTATTTCAGTGCTTTAAGAGAAAAGGCACTTGCATCAGGTCTTTTAGATCCAAAAGTTTTAAAAGTTGATATAAATACTTTAAAATATCAGGTTCCTGGCGGAATGTTATCAAACCTTGTTTCTCAACTTAAACAGGCAGGTAAAGAAGATAAGTTTGACGAAGTTTTAAAAGAAGTTCCAAGAGTAAGAGAAGAATTAGGATTCCCTCCTCTTGTTACTCCTACAAGCCAGATTGTAGGTACTCAGGCAGTTCTTAATGTAATCAGCGGAGAAAGATATAAAATGATTTCCAATGAAACAAAAGGTCTGGTAAGAGGCGAATATGGTAAAACACCTGTTGAAATTAAACCTGAAATCATTGAAAAAATTATCGGTTCTGAAGAAAGAATTACATGCCGTCCTGCTGACAAAATTGCACCTGAACTTGATAAACTAAGAAATGATGCAAAACAGTATATCGAACAGGACGAAGATGTACTATCTTATGCATTATTCGATAAGGTTGCAGTTAAATTCTTTGAACAAAGAAAAGCAGAAAAGTATAAAATGGATGTTGCACATATGGATAACACCAATAAGATTCATACTGTTTAATAGTGAAGATATAAAAAAGAGGATGCAAATGCATCCTCTATTTTTGTCTTAAATTATTTACACAATTGTAATATATTTGTATTTGTTTTTTGTCGAAAAATATTGTATAATGTAAATGTGTAATTGTATCCAAAAAATAAAAAGGAGGACAAAATGAAAAAGAAAAATTTTATAGCACTTCTTTTAGTAATATTTTTTCTTGTAAATATAATTGCAATACTTATCCCTGTATTTGTAAGAGCAGAAGATGAAATTAAAATATATTTTAATGATAATAGAATTACAAGCGATGTTTCTCCCGTTATTTTTAATGACAGGGTTTTAGTTCCTGTCAGAATGATTTTTGAAGCGATAGATGCAAAAGTATCATGGGATGGTGTAAATAAAAGAGTAACAATAATAAATAAAGATGATGTTTTTAAATTTACGATAAATAGTGATATGGCATATATAAATAACAAAAAGTTTCAACTTGATACATCTGCAAAACTGATTTCGGACCGTACGTTTATACCTTTAAGATTTTTAGCAGAAAACAGTGGATTGAAAGTAGAATGGAAAGATAGTGAGCGTTCGGTATATCTTTACGGAAAAAAAGAGGAAGAGAAAGAAGAGGTAGATACAGAATATAATTATATAACTGATGCCGATGCTGAAAGTTCCTCTGTAATTTTTACTTTTAAAAATGAAAAAATAACTTATAAAAAAAGTGTATTAGAAGACCCTGTTCGTCTTGTTTTAGATATTGAAAACTGCATAAAAGATGTTAATAAGGAATTTGAAATTGATAGTGAATATTATAATGCACTAAGATATTCTCAGTTTTCCAACGACCCGATGGTTTCAAGAATAGTGGTTGAACTTGTGGATAAAACAGAATATGAAATTGAAGTTTCAGATAACGAACTTAAAATAAATTTCTTCTTTGAGGGCGAAGAAAAAGAAGATGATGAGATTAAATATGAAGAACCTGAAATAAATAAAAAATATAAAACTGTCGTTATAGATGCAGGGCATGGAGGAAAAGATCCCGGCGCTCTTGGTATGGACGGAAAAAAAATAGTTTTAAAAGAAAAAGATGTTAATCTTGATATTGCATTAAGAGTGTATAATAAACTAAAAAAAGAAAAAGTTAATGTATATATGACCCGTTCTACCGATGAATTTTTAGAACTTTCAGAAATTGTAGAATTTGCAAACAGTAAGAATGCAGATTTGCTTGTCAGTTGCCATAATAATGCAGCAGAGAATACTGATTTGAGCGGAACTATGGTAATGTATGCCTATGATGAACCTAAAGACGGTCATGAACTTTCAGGATATGATGTTGCAAAAACTGTTCAGAAACATCTTGTTAAAGCAACGAAAGCGTATGATTTCGGGCCAAGAAAAAATTCTGCACTCTATATTATAAGAAAAGCGAATATGCCCGCAATAATTACTGAGTCGCTTTTTATAACAAATGAAGATGACCTTAAAAAACTTATGGACGAAAAATATATAGAAAATATTGCAGATGCAATATATAAAGGTATATGTGAAGTATTGGAGTTATAAAAATGAAAATAGGAATTTTGGGAGGAACATTTGACCCTGTTCACAAAGCGCATATAGAAATTGCTAAATTAAGTTATGAAAAGTTAGGACTTGATAAAGTAATTTTTATACCAAACGGTATTCCTCCTCATAAAAATAAAAGTTTAATATCCAAAGAAGATAAACTTAATATGTTAAATCTTGCAATAAAAGATTATCCTTATTTTTCGGTTGATACTTTTGAGATTGACAAAGAGGGAACATCTTTCCTTTATTTAACATTGGAATATCTTAATAAGAAATATCCGTCAGCAGACCTTTATTTTATAGCAGGGTCGGATAATCTTAAAACAATAACAACCTGGAAAAATCCACATATAATTTTTAAACTTTCAAATATCGTATTTGTTAAAAGGCCAAAATATAAATTGGATTTAAAATTTGCTGATCTTTTAAAAGAAAAGTATAATGGCAAAATATCTTTTATAGATTTTTCGGGAATAGATATTTCATCAACAACTATAAGAGAAAAGTTTGAAAAATGCGAAGAGGTAAGTGAGTATTTAAGTTATGATGTGTATTCTTATATAGTAAAGAATTCTCTTTATCCATTTAATCTTAGAAAAAAATTAGAAAAAATGCTTGATGAAAAAAGATTTATACACAGTAAAAATGTTGCAAAAGAAAGTTATAATCTTGCGTGTCATTATGGAGAAAACTATGAAAAAGCATATTACGCAGGACTTCTTCATGACTGTGCTAAAAAATTAGATTATGACGCGCAAATTAATATTATAAATAAGTATAATGATTATGAACTTATGGAAAATGAACTTTCTTACCCTAAAGTTATTCATGCACTTACAGGAGCGTTGATTGCTAAATATGAATTTGGAATTTCGAATACTGAGATTTTAAATGCTATAAGATATCACACTCTTGGCAGTGTGAAAATGTCAACACTCGATAAGATAGTTTATATTGCAGATTTAATTTCGGAGGACAGAATTTATAAAGGTGTTGAAATTTTAAAAGATATGGCTTATAATAATATAGATAAGGCTATTTTAATGTCAATTGAGAATACGCTAAATTATCTTGACGATAAAAGAATTCAGCCCGATGTATTAAAATTAAAAGAGATGTTAAGGCGATTATAAGCCTAATATTATAAGGAGAAGAATGATGGATGCATTAACTAAAGCAAAGCGAATAGTTGAAATTGCTGATTTGAAAAAGGCGCACGATATTGACCTTATTGAAATTAAGGATGTATCGTCAATTACCGATTATTTTGTAATTTGTACTGCGAACTCTGAACTTCAGGTTAAAGCGGTAGCAGATGAAATTGAGTTCAAATTAAAAGAAGAGGAAATATATCCTACGCATATCGAAGGGTATCAGACTGCAGGATGGGTACTTCTTGATTATAATGATGTTGTATGCCATATATTTAATAAAGAGTCAAGAGCTTTTTACAGTTTGGAAAGATTATGGCAGGATGCAAAAAGAGTGGATATTTCCGATATTATAAAAGAAGATTAGAAAGAGGGTTTTTAAAGTGGATTATAATTTTAAGGATATAGAAAAGAAGTGGCAAAAAATATGGGACGAGAAGGAAACTTTTAAAACAAGCACAGATTATACAAAGAAAAAATTCTACGCACTTGTTGAATTTCCTTATCCGTCAGGTCAGGGACTTCATGTTGGCCATCCCCGTTCATATACTGCACTTGACATAGTATCAAGAAAGAAAAGGCTTGAAGGATATAATGTTCTTTACCCAATGGGATGGGATGCTTTCGGGCTTCCTACTGAAAACTTTGCCATAAAAAATAAAATTCATCCTAAAATTGTAACAAAAAATAATGTTGCAAGATTTAAAGAGCAACTTAAATCATTAGGTTTTTCATTTGACTGGTCAAAAGAAATAAATACTACCGACCCTGAATATTACAAATGGACTCAGTGGATTTTCTTAAAACTTTTTGAAAAAGGATTAGCATATAAAAAAGAAATGGCAGTTAACTGGTGCACATCCTGTAAAGTAGTTTTAGCAAACGAAGAAGTTGTTAACGGTGTTTGCGAAAGATGTCAGAGTGAAGTTGTAAGAAAAGTTAAAAGCCAATGGATGCTTAAAATTACAGAATATGCTGAAAGACTTATTGAGGACCTTGACGAAGTTGACTATGTTGAAAGAGTAAAAACCCAGCAGAAAAACTGGATTGGTAAATCAACAGGCGCAGAGGTTGATTTTAATACTACAGTTGATTATAAATTAAGAGTTTATACAACACGTCCTGATACTCTTTTCGGTGCTACATATATGGTAGTATCTCCCGAACATCCTTTTATAGAACAGTTCAGTGATAAAATTTCAAATATTGACGATATTTTAAAATACAGAGAAGAAGCAAATAAAAAATCAGATTTTGAAAGAACTGAACTTGTTAAAGACAAAACGGGAGTAAGAATTGAAGGAATTTGTGCAATAAACCCTGTAACAAATAAAGAAATCCCTATTTATGTTTCCGACTATGTTCTTATGACTTACGGAACAGGTGCAATTATGGCTGTTCCTGCTCACGATACAAGAGACTGGGAATTTGCTAAAAAGTTCAATCTTCCTATAATTGAAGTTGTTAAAGGCGGAGAAGATGTTCAAAGTAAAGCATATACAGAAACATCAACGGGTGAACTTATCAATAGTGATTTCTTAAATGGTTTGGAAGTAGAAAAAGCAAAAGAAAAAATAATAGAATATTTAGAAAAAGAAGGAATCGGAGAGAAAAAAGTTAACTATAAATTAAGAGACTGGGTATTCTCACGCCAAAGATATTGGGGAGAACCTATTCCAATTGTTCACTGCGAACATTGTGGATATGTTCCTGTTCCTGAAAGTGAATTACCTTTAATGCTTCCTGAGGTTGATTCTTATGAACCTACCGATAACGGAGATTCTCCACTTTCTGCTATGGAAAGTTTTGTTAATACTACATGTCCTAAATGCGGCAGACCTGCTAAAAGAGAAACTGATACAATGCCTCAATGGGCAGGCTCTTCATGGTATTTCTTAAGATATATTGACCCTGATAATAAAGATTTCTTAGCATCTAAAGAAGCACTTGAATACTGGACTCCTGTTGACTGGTATAACGGAGGTATGGAGCATACAACACTTCACTTATTATACTCAAGATTCTGGCATAAGTTCCTTTATGATATCGGAGTAGTTCCAACAAAAGAACCTTATGCAAAGAGAACTTCTCATGGTATGATTTTAGGCGAAAACGGAGAAAAGATGAGTAAATCAAGAGGTAATGTAGTAAACCCTGATGATATTGTAAATGAATTCGGGGCGGATACAATGCGTCTTTACGAAATGTTTATAGGCGACTTTGAAAAATCTGCACCTTGGTCTGCTCAAGGTATTAAAGGATGTTCAAGATTTATAGAAAGAGTATGGAACTTAAACAACGCAGTTTGTGATGGTGACACATACAGTGAAAAATTAGAAAAATCAATGCATAAAACCATTAAAAAAGTATCGATAGATATTGAAAATCTTAAGTTTAACACAGCAATTGCAGCGATTATGGCATTCTTAAATGATGTTTATAAAGTTGGTAAGATAAATAAAAAAGAACTTAAAACACTTCTTATTTTATTAAATCCGTTTGCACCTCACATGACAGAAGAAATGTGGGAATTAAACGGTTTTTCAGGAATGTTAAATCAGGCAAAATGGCCGGAGTTTGACGAAGAAAAATGTGTTGATAATGAAATTGAAATCGTAGTTCAGATAAACGGTAAAACAAGAGATAAACTTGTTATCCCTTCTGATTTACCAAAAGAAGAATACGAAATAAAAGCGAAAGAACTTGACAATATAAAAGCAAATATAGAAGGAAAAACTATTGTAAAAGTAATAGCAGTTCCCGGAAAACTTGTTAATATAGTTGTCAGATAGGGTTTTTTATGAAAGTAATGGGACTTGACTTGGGCGATGCGAGAACAGGAGTTTCCTTGTCAGATGAACTTAAATTTCTTGCTCAGTCGTATGGTACATTATATAACAAAGATAAAGAAGATTTAATAAACCAGTTAGAGCCAATAATTAAAAATAACAATGTTGAAACGGTTGTTATAGGTCTTCCTAAAAATATGAACGGTACTATTGGCGAAAGAGGAGAAATGGCTAAAGAATTTTCTGAAATTTTAGAAGAAAAATTTAATGTTAAAACAGTTTTGTGGGATGAAAGGCTTACAACTGTAAGTGCTCACAGAGTTTTATCCGAAGCAAATGTACGAGGCAAAAAAAGAAAAAAGGTAGTTGATACAGTAAGTGCTGTATTTATATTACAAGGATATTTAGATAGTTTGTAGGGAGGTATTATTATGGCAGAATATAATGAAGAAATCAATGTTGTAACATTATATGACGAGAATGAAAATGCACAGGATTATGAGATTGTTGACGTGTTTGAACTTAATGATAATGTTTATGCAGCAGTTACACCTTATCAGGATGAATATGATGAAAATATTCCTTTAGAGGTTACAATGCTAAAAGTTACTGAAGTTGACGGTGAAGAAATCTTCTCAATTTTAGAAACAGAGGAAGAAGAACTTGAAGCTTATAATGAACTTTTAAGACGCGAAGAAGAATATAGTGACGACTAATTTTAAAAAATGATTTTAAAAAATACAACTAATTGATTTTAGTTGTATTTTTTTTATTTATTTAGTAAAGACTTTAGATAGAACAAAAATTAAAAGTAAAGAGAAAGGAAAAATAAAAAATGAAAAAGAAAATCATATCAATAATAATGTTATTTGTTTTATGTATGTCTTTTATGGGATGCAGTGCAGTGGAAGATAATCTTCCCAAAATAGGAGTTGCAATTTATAAGTATGATGATACTTATATTTCAACAGTAAAAAATTCTCTAATAAAAGAAGCACAAAGTACAGCGCAACTTTTACTCAATGATGGTAAAGGAGATCAGGGAACGCAAAATGACCAGATAGATTTGCTTATTGAAAAAGGTGTTGATGTACTTCTTGTTAATATAGTTGACGTTGGTGCTGCTCAGACAATAGTAAACAAAGCCAAAAATGCAGATATTCCAATCATTTTCTTTAACAGAGAACCATCATTAGATGTTTTAAAATCTTATGATAAAGCCAGATTTATAGGCACTAACGCAAAAGATGCAGGTGTAATTCAGGGTGAAATAATTGCAGAGATTTGGGAAGATGACGTCTTTGATAAAAATAAAGATGGCGTTATGCAATATGTAATGTTCAAAGGCGAACCTGATAATCCTGAAGCAGTTGCAAGAACTGAATGGTCAATTAAAAGAGCAGAAGAACTTGGTGTTAAAACTGAAGAACTCGGACTTCAGGTTGCAAACTGGGATGCAGAACTTGCAAACAGAGCGATGGAAGCGTGGATTTCAAAATTCGGGGATAAAATAGAATTTGTTGTAGCAAATAATGATGGTATGGCTCAGGGCGCTATTTCAGCACTTCAGGCAGCAAATTATAACAAAGGGGATAAGGAAAAATTTATTCCTGTAGTAGGTGTTGATGCAACTGATGCAGCAAAAGACCTTATAAGCAAAGAATATATGTCAGGAACAGTAGTTCAGGATGGAGAAGAAATGGGAAAAGCACTTTTTAGGGCGGCAATTAATATATACGAAGGAAAAGATATAACTGACGGAACAGACTATAAGTATGACGAAACGGGAATTTCAGTAAGAATTCCGTACAAACCATATACTTCAGACATCGGAGACTAACTAAATAATGTGTGGTGAATTTAATTGAATAGTAACGATTATATCTTAAGAATGATAGACATTACAAAAACTTTCCCGGGTGTTGTGGCACTTGATAAAGCAAAACTTGAAGTAAGAGAAGGCAGTGTTCATTCACTTATGGGGGAGAACGGTGCAGGTAAATCAACTTTGATGAAATGCTTGTTTGGTGTCTATATCGAAGATAGCGGAAATATTTATATTTCGGGAGAAAAAGTGAATTTCAAAAATTCCAAACAAGCACTTGAAAATGGTGTTGCAATGGTGCATCAGGAACTTAATCAAGTTTTAGAGCAAACTGTAATGGATAATATCTGGCTTGGAAGATTTCCGACAACAGGCGGAATAATAAATAAAAAGAAAATGTATGAAGATACCAAAAAAATATTTGAAGAACTTAATTTAAATATAAAGCCTGATGAAAAAATATCAAAATTATCCGTTTCTCAAAGACAAATGATAGAAATTGCAAAAGCCTATTCTTATAATGCAAAAATTCTCGTGCTCGACGAACCAACTTCTTCTTTAACAGAAGAAGAGGTAAAACGGCTTTTTGAAATTATAGATAAATTAAAGAAAAAAGGTTGCGGAATAATTTATATATCTCATAAAATGGAAGAAATTTTAAAAATTTCAGACGATGTAACCATAATGAGAGATGGTAAATGGATAGCAACCGAAAAGGCAGAAAATTTAGATATAGATAAAATTATAAAACTTATGGTCGGAAGAGATATGACTCACCGTTTTCCTGATAAAATAAACAAGCCGAAAGATACAATTTTAGATGTAAGAAATCTTACCTCATTTTATGCACCAGGTATAACTAATGTAAGTTTTGATTTACGAAAAGGCGAAATCTTGGGTGTGGCAGGACTTGTAGGCTCAGGAAGAACTGAACTATTAGAAACTTTATTTGGTATAAAAAAGATAAAAAGCGGAGAAATAACTCTTCATTCAAGAAAAATAGAAAATAGTAATCCAAGACAGGCTATAAGAAACGGATTTGCACTGCTTACTGAAGAAAGAAGAAGTACAGGTATATTCGGAGGACTTAGCATAAAATTCAATTCCGTAATTTCAAATATAAAAGGTTACAGTAAATTCGGTTATTTAAATGATCAAAAAATGGAAAAAGATACAAAATGGGTAATAGACAGTATGAATGTTAAAACGCCAAGTCAGAAAACCCAAATAAAAACTTTGTCCGGAGGTAACCAGCAAAAAGTAATTTTAGGAAGATGGTTACTTACTGATCCTGAAATTCTTATGCTTGATGAACCAACAAGAGGAATTGATGTCGGTGCAAAGTTTGAAATATATCAGCTTATTTTAGAACTTGCCTCCCGTGATAAAGCAGTTATTATGGTTTCTTCAGAGATGACCGAACTTTTGGGAATTTGTGATAGAATTGCGGTTATGTCAAACGGACAAATGGCAGGAATTATAGAAAATGATGAAAATATAACTCAGGAAGAAATTTTAAAACTTGCATCAAAATATTTGTAGGAGGTGAAATTAATGAAAAGAAAAATAAGTGATGTCCTTTTGGACTACTCGTTATATATTGTTCTGGGAGTAATGATTATTGCAGTAATAATTCACGATCCGACATTTATTTCGTTTAAGAATATAACCAATATATTAAGTCAGGCATCGACAAGAGGTATTTTAGCATTAGGTGTTGCAGGTCTTATCGTTCTTCAGGGTACAGACCTTTCTGCCGGCCGTATTTTAGGACTTACTGCAATTATTTCAGCATCACTTTTGCAATCAGTAAATTATGCATCAAGAATGTATCCCTCGTTACCTCAACTTCCGCTTTTTTTACCGCTTATTATAGCAGTAATAGTGGGTGCAATATTCGGTGCAATTAATGGGTTTGGGGTAAGTAAACTCCATCTTCATGCATTTATTGTAACGCTTGGTACTCAACTTATTGCTTATGGTCTATCTGCAATTTATATTGACAGACCGCCTCTTGGCGCTCAACCAATAGCAAATTTTGATGAAAGATATGTTGACTTTGTTACCGGGTATTTTAAAATAGGTAATTTAGAACTTCCTTATCTTGTTTTCTACCTTGCAATAATTGCGGTTATTATGTGGTTTATATGGAATAAAACAACACTGGGTAAAAATATGTTTGCAATAGGTGGAAATCCTGAAGCCGCTGCAGTTTCCGGTGTAAACTTGTTTAAAAACATTATGACAATATATATTATCTCAGGAATCCTTTATGGTATAGCAGGTTTCTTGGAAGCGGGAAGAGTTGGATCTGCTACAAGTAATACAGGAATAAACTATGAACTTGATGCCATAAGTGCCTGTGTCGTAGGGGGAGTATCTTTCTCCGGTGGTGTAGGTACAATACCTGGTGTAATAATTGGTACGATTATTCTACAGTTTATTAATTACGGACTGAATTTCGTAGGAATAAGTCCATATTATCAGTATATAATCAAAGGTCTTATTATAATCCTTGCAGTATCAATTGACGTAAGAAAATATTTAGTAAAAAAATAAAGCCGTAAGGCTTTATTTTTTTTTACTTTTATTATATAATTATTTAGTAAAACACTTTTGGAGGTAAATGTTATGATAAAAGACGGAGTGGATAAAAAAGAAAAAATTATATCATTTTTAATGCTTGGTCAGTCTAATATGGCAGGCAGAGGAGAATTTAAAGATGTTGAACCGATAGATAATGAAAAATGTTATATGTTAAGAATGGGAAGATGGCAAAAAATGAGTGAGCCGATAAATCCTGACAGAGCAATCTGGGGGATAAGATTTCATAGTGGTGTAAGTTTAGGTGCAAGTTTTGCCGATTCTTTTTCTAAAGAGTTTAACTGCTCTGTAGGACTTATACCTTGTGCTGACGGTGGGACAACTTTGTCCCAGTGGATGCCTGAAGAATTGCTTTTTGACCATGCTGTTATGATGGCGAGCCTTGCCAAACGAACATCTGAAATCGGAGGAATTTTATGGCATCAGGGAGAAAGTGACTGCATAAATTTAGATAGTAAGAAGTATAAAGAAAATTTTATAAAAATGATTACCAAATTAAGGGAGGAACTTGGCGACTTAAATCTTCCTGTTATTATAGGGGAACTGTCAGAAGACATCTCTTTGGAATGGGTAGATGAAGGAAGTGTTAAAATACTTAATAACACTTTTTACGAAATTTCAAAAGAGATAAAAAATTGCATAGTAGTTTCTTCCAAAGGCATAACTTTAAAAGATGATAATCTTCATTTTGATTCAAAGGGATTAAGAGAATTCGGCATAAGATACTTTAATAAATATAAAGAGTTGGGAGTATTTAATGGTTAAGAAAATTATTTTATGGATAATTACTATTTTCTGGGCAATAATGATTTTTATGTTTTCTTCTGAACCGTCCGATATGTCAAATAAAACAAGTATTGGCTTTACAGAAAACATTATTACAATACTTGTAAAAGCAGATTTAATTGATATTCCTGTTTCGTCATTAGGAGCAGAAGAGTTTATACATAAGATAGCAGAAAAGATAAATCATTATATAAGAAAACTTGCCCATTTTAGTGCTTATTTAGTATTAGGCGTTTTAGTATATAATCTTTTACTTTGTTATTTTAACAGTAAAAAATCTATATTATATGCACTTCTTATATGTTTACTCTATGCCATAAGTGATGAAATTCATCAACTTTTTGTCCCTGGCAGAGCAGGACAGGTAAGAGATGTTTTGATTGACTTTTCGGGTACAACACTTGGCGTTATTTCGGTTTGGTTAATTGATAGAATAAAAAATGTAATAAATAATGAAAAAAAGAATATTTTATAGGGGAGGGGTTTCGTCCCATCCTGTAACAAAAAAACTTGGAGTTATGCCGAGTGCCCCTAAGGACACTCGGCAGTTTTATTCGCCTTTGGTCGAGTGGTATTTGCTTTGCAAGTGATATTGCTACGCAGTGGTATTGCCTTCGGCAGTTTATTGGCGAATAAAATACCACTAAAACCAAAGGTTTTAATAACACTTTTGACTTATCAAAAATATCACTCTGTACGAAGTACAGAATATCACTTGAAAAAAAAGTAAAATTACAGTATAATAATCGCAGAGGTGATATCGATGGCAGCCAGTGTATTAAGGGAGAAAGCAAAACAGTTTGCAAAAGATATGGTTTTCTTATGCAGAGAAATTAAATCAAGCCACAAAGAAGCGGTATTAGTAAATCAATTATTGCGTTCAGCAACTTCGATAGGTGCTAATCTTCACGAAGCACAATATGCTCAAAGCAAGAATGTGGCGCTATTCGCAGAATGTTAATTTCATCACTAAAAACAATTAAATCTAAATAATAGTAAGCCTGAAACGATAATTCTCGTTTCAGGCTTTTATAATAAGGTTTTAGGATATCCTAAATATTCGGAGGATGGTATACATTTTCCCTGCTTGTTACAGTACCGGACAAGATTTTTATTAAAAAACTTAACAAATTCCACCAAAACTATTGATAAAACATAAAAATCGCAGTATAATAGTAAATGCGAAACCAATTTAATATATTATACAGTGTTGAGGTATATTTTCTTTTGGGATAATATACTTATCTTTACATATGCTGATGTTTGAATTTGATAAAAACGCAAATTTCAGTTATCAGTGTATGTGTATATCTCATGCTGTATAAATTGGTTTCGCGACTATCGGAGTTTGCGTTTTTTATGCGTCTGCTTCGGTAGGCGCATTTTTTAATTTATAATTTTAGGGGGAGTATTTTTATGGCAACTATAGCAATGTGGATATGTATTATCTTAGCATTTGGACTAGGCATTCCATTACTAGAGGCAGATATGGAGCTTTTAGGTACTTTATGCTTGGGTGGTTTTGCGTTATTGGGACTGTTTTTAGAATCTAAATTAACAACACCAGAAGAAAAAAGAGCGGAGGAAGATTATAAAAAAGAACAAGAATTTAAAAAAATGAATTGCGGTTATAAGTGCCCTAATTGCGGTGCAAAGGCAGGACATAAAATAAGTGCAATATCTAAAAGTTTTTCTATCAGCACCTTTGGAATTGCTTCTAGTAAAATTGGTAAAACATATAAATGTGAAAAATGTGGTTACCTGTGGTGAGGTGCGACTTTGATGAAATCAAAATAATACTATATGTATAAGTGTGTTTCTATAACTTAAAATAAGAAATTTATAAGGGAAAATATCTATATCTCCTTATTATTAAGAACATATGTCATAGTAGAGTTTCTACAGCCTCTCGCGGTAAATAAAAAACTTGGAGTTATTTCTCCAAGTTTTTTATATGAAATATTAAACTGTTAAAATTTCTTTTTCTTTTTCTTTTGCAATATCGTCAATATTTTTAACGAATTTATCAGTAATTTTCTGGATTTTATCTTCTGCTTCTTTTACATCGTCTTCAGTAATTTTGTTATCTTTCTTTAAAGCCTTGATTTTGTCGATTCCGTCTCTTCTTATGTTTCTAACTGAAACTTTTGAGTTTTCAGCAATTTTTGAAACATCTTTAACAAGTGCTTTTCTTCTTTCTTCTGTAAGAGGAGGGAAGTTAAGTCTTATAACTTTTCCGTCGTTTGTAGGATTGATGCCTATATCTGATTTCTGGATTTCTTTTTCAATTTCTTTTAAAACTGATGCGTCCCATGGCTGAATAAGTAAAGTTCTTGCTTCAGGTACTGAAACATTACCAAGTTGATTTATAGGGGTAGGAGTGCCGTAATATTCAACCTTTATTTTATCTAAGATTGCAGGATTTGCTCTGCCTGCACGGATTGATGCATACTCATTGTTAAGTGCATCAATTGATTTTTGCATTTTAACTTCAATATTTGCAATTGTTTCTTTCATAATAATCTATATCCTTTCATAAAAATTACTCGCCAACGTAAGTTCCTATTTTTTCGCCTTTTACAACTTTTATTATATTCTCAGGAATATCAAGACCAAATACTTCAATAGGAATATTATTATCCATACATAGTGAAATAGCAGTTGAGTCCATAACTTTTAAACCTTTGTTAAGAACATCAATATATTTAATTGAGTCAAATTTAATTGCGCTTTTATCTATATTAGGATCTGCAGTATAAACACCGTCAACATTTTTAGCAAGAAGTATTACATCTGCTTCTATTTCCGCTGCTCTTAAAGATGCAGCAGTATCAGTAGAGAAGAATGGGTTGCCTGTTCCACAACCGAAAACAACAACTCTGCCTTTTTCTAAATGCCTTATTGCTTTGTTTCTTATATAAGGTTCTGCAATTTGCTTCATTTCAATACCTGTCTGAACTCTTGCCTGAACTCCAACAGATTCTAAAGTGTCAAGTATAGCAAGAGCGTTTATTGTTGTAGCAAGCATCCCCATGTGGTCGGCTCTTGTTCTGTCCATATTATCTCCGCTTCTGCCTCTCCAGAAATTACCTCCGCCAACTACTATTGCAACCTGAATGTTCATTTCGGTAAGAATTTTAATCTGTTCGCAAACTTCCTTAATCTTTTTAAAATTAAGACCAAATCCACCTTCATTTGATAATGCTTCTCCGCTTAATTTTAAAAGAATTCTTTTGTACTTGCAGTCCATAAAATCATCCTTTCACTATGTAATTATATATAATCAATTTATATTATATCATATATATTTAAAATTTTAAAGAATTATTTTTAAAAAACTTAAGAAAATCAACCTTACCTTTTATTGACTATAAAAAAATATAATGATATAATTTACAGGGGGGATATAAGTGCTAAAAATATTTAGGGATTTTTCATCTGAAAATAATAAAAAAGATTTTATTCTTGCAAGGCGTATAATTGAAATAATTTTATATTTAACAGCATCAATTCAACTTTTTCAGGAGTTTTCCGACAGCAGATATTTTGACCAGTTTATGATTATACTCTCATGCTTGGGTATGTATGTGTTTTATTTTGGTGCATTGAAAAAAATGTTCTATATCATAGAAAATTTTGAAACCGAATATTATATTGGGCAGAAAGAAATGATGGATTTTCATAATAACTTTATTGCCAGCATGTTTATTCCTATGATATTTTTATTTAAAACTGATGAAAGAATATTTACGGGAACTTCTTTGTGGGACCTTGATTCTATGAAAAAAATTATTCTTTTGATAACTTTTTGTTCGCTGATTTACTATCGTTTTTTAGTATTTTATGCCAAAAGATATTCTGAGAAAATTAAAATCAATGAAGAATACGAAGGCTCTGATAACGTAAGTCGATATTATAACGGACTTTTATATTTATCGATATTTGGCTTTCTGTTAGATTTTTGCTTGTGTATTTTAAATATCGAACTCTTTAGTAGTATGGAGTGGAAAAATAATTTTTTTGCCAATACTACGTTGGATATATCTTCCTTTCTTCTTTTGTGTGTTCTTGTGCTTTTCTTTATTAATGATAAAAAGCGTATAGTTTTAAGTGTACTTCTTACAATTACTGTTTCATATATTAGTTACAGTTCATATATGCAGTTTAGTGAGGTTAAAACATATAACTTTGGAACAGCTGATTATACCGATTATTTGATTTTTGATAAAGAAACCAATAAATATGCTGATGTTATCTGTCATTTTGGAGTAGATGAGAATAATAACGGGATATTTAAATATTATATTCTTCTTTTAGAAAAAACTGAAGAAGGATATAAAATTATCGAAGAAGCATTTGCAAGCGGTAATTATGAGTCAACCGAATATAAAAACACTTTTTCGGAGTGGCAGGACAGAGATTCTGATACTTATTTTCGAAAAAAAGATTTGGAAAAAGGAGAAAAACCTGTTTCATTTAAAATTACCAATGAAAAAGTTAAATGTGAAAAGGGTGGTTTGTTAGAAGAATATATAGACAGCAAACAATATGTAAAAGTGAATTTTTACGATGAAAAAACAGATAGTGTTATTGTAGGAGACGGATATATAAATTTCAGAGGTAATATACTTGAAAAATCAGATAGATTAGATGGATATTTAGACAAAATGTTTGAAAGAGCTAAAATATAACAACTATTGAAATTTTTGTGTATTTGTTGTATAATAGATTTAAATTAAGTTAAATCTATTCAGCTGAATTTGCCTTTCGCGAGCTAAATGTGCTGACGCACGCTAAATTACTTCGTAGCTAAATTTACCTACGCTAAGCTATATAAGCGAATTTAATTTAGCTACTCCAAAGGAGTTATTTAGTTATGGAACAAAGTGGAATAATTTAGCTTTGCAACTTGTTGAAAAATTTAGCTAAAAAGTTTGGTATCTAAAATGTTTACTAATTGTATAATAAATGGGGGTCATACTATGAAAAAGAAACTTTATAAATCAAAAGAAGATAAAAAACTTTGTGGTGTTTGCGGAGGGATAGCCGAGTACTTTGAACTGGATTCCACATTAGTTCGATTAGCGTGGATCGTTTTTACTCTTATGGGTGGTTCAGGGATTATCGGATATATTATTGCAGCACTTGTTATGCCTGAATTGAAAGAAGAATAACTATTACTGTTAAAAATTTATAACATTAAAAGGAGAGATAGTATATGAAAAGAATAATAACTGTCTTAATTACGATTATTGTTTTTATGACAACCACAGTATTTGCTGATGTAAATATTCCAAAAGAATTTATGGCATATCCGCAAAATTACACTGCATCATACAGTTTGTCAATGCAGATTGACGATAATACTGATATACGTGCTCTGTTTGATGAGATTTTTACAACAGATGATGCTATTTCAAATGCAATCGGAACTGACTTTATGTCTTTCTTATCTGCTATGTTTGAATATGATGGTAATATATATCTTCAGGCAGATATGAGCAAGGACTTTAAAAAAATAAAATTATCAATGACTAATTCAACTAAGTTTTCTTCGGTAGTTTCGACTAATCTGAATTATACAGTTAATTCCAATGTAGGCATTTGGATGGACATGGATTTTTCTGATGAAACCAAACCTAAACTCGATTTAATTTTACAGTCACCTACATCAGATAAATACTACTCTATAAATGTAGGAAATTATATTACAAAGGAAGATATAGATTCTTTTTTGAATGTTTTTAATGCTGAATATATTAAAAAGTTTTATGAAGATCTTGCAGTTGCTTTTTATGAGAATGCGACTGTAAACAAAACAAACTATGGATGCAAGATTTCTATGGATAATGAAGGTTTTGTCCGCTATTTAGATGAAGTTGTTACACGAATTTCTGATGAGCAAATTACAGAAGATGAAGAGATTTCTTTTTCATTTAAAGATATGAACTTTTTGGGAAAAGACGGTATACAAGCTGATTATAGATTTAAAAACGGATATATTTACTTTTCTCAGGTAAGTGCAGATATAATGCTTGATATTTCAAGCATTACAAAGGCAATCGGAGAAGAATGGCCATATAAATCATCTGGGAAAATAAATATTAAGATAAATGAAAAGATTGATTATACAAAAATAGATAAAACAGTGGTTGAGTATCCGTATATTAATGACGGCAACAGCATTTCTTTGAATAATTTATTTGAGGATGAAATGAACTCAAATGAATACGAAGATTATGAGTTTGAGTATCCTTATTGGACTGCGAGTGCTTATTGTACTACTCTTCCTGTAATTGATGGCCAGTACTATGTTCCTCTTCGTGCCATTTTGGAGGACGGATATGCAGAATCGGTTTTGATTGATTATAATAACGATGTAATCACAGCCACAAGTGAGTATTTTGATGGATTTAATACTCTTACGATGACCATTGGTTCAGATAAAGTTTATTTAGATTCTGTTGAGCATACTATAGGTAAAGTGATTTTGATAGATGATGTTACATACGTAAATTCACGTTTGTTTACCGATGTGTTTGGATGGCAACTTACAGATATAACTCATGAATTGATAAGCGATACTTATTCTGTTACTTTTTATACTGAATAGTATGTTGGAGTATTAAAAATACAATATAAAAACAAAAGATAAATTATGAATAACAAAAACTTATTTTTACCACTTACAACTGAAGAGATGAAACAAAGAGGGTGGAATGAGGTTGATTTTGTTCTGATATCAGCCGATGCCTATGTTGACCACCCTTCTTTTGCAAACGCAATAATTGGACGTGTTGTTTCCGATTTAGGCTTTAAAGTAGGAATTATTTCTCAACCTGACTGGAACAATGATAACGCATTTAAAATATTCGGAAAACCCAAGTATGCATTTTTGATTTCAGGCGGTAACATTGACTCTATGGTTAATCACTATACGGTTAATAAGAAAAAAAGGAGTACCGATTCTTATTCGCCGGGAGGAAAAGCGGGGTTAAGACCTGATCGTCCTACAATTGTTTACTCAAACAAGATAAGGGGTATATATAAAGATGTCCCAGTTATTGTAGGCGGGATTGAGGCGTCCTTAAGAAGATTTGCTCATTACGATTACTGGCAGGATAAGATAAAAAGGTCGGTGCTTTGTGACTCTCAGGCAGACCTTCTCATATATGGAATGGGAGAAAGAAGTATTAAAGAAATTGTTACCCGTCTTGGTAATGGCGAGAAGATTGAAAGTATAACCGATGTTAAAGGAACTTGCTATTTAACGAAGGATATATCAGGAATTGAAAATTATATAATGCTTCCTTCGTTTAATGAGGTTTGTGAGAGTAAAACAAAATATGCCAAATCAGTTAAACTTCAGTATGAAGAACATAATGCATATATAGGAAAAATTTTAATAGAGAAACAAAATGACAATCTTTATCTTGTTGAGAATCCACCGCAGAAAGTTCTTTCAAGGCAGGAACTTGATAAAGTATACTCACTTCCTTACCAAAGGAAATGGCATCCGTTATATGATAAAATGGGCGGAGTGCCTGCAATAGATGAGGTTAAGTTTTCTGTTATTTCCGAGCGGGGATGTTTTGGTGGGTGTAATTTTTGCTCACTTGCTTTCCATCAGGGGAGAGTTGTTTCTTCAAGGAGCGAAAAATCAATTATAAGTGAAGTCAAAAAGATAGTATATGACGAAGATTTTAAGGGATATATTCATGATGTCGGAGGTCCGACAGCAAATTTCAGATTTCCTGCCTGTGAAAAGCAATTGGAAAAGGGTGCATGTAAAAACAGGCAATGTTTAGCACCTACACCTTGTAAGAACTTAAAAGTATCTCACACTGAGTATTTAAACCTTCTTCGTAAGATAAAAGAAATTGACGGTGTAAAAAAGGTGTTTATCCGTTCCGGAATTCGTTTTGATTATCTTATTTATGACAAGAATAACGAATTCTTTAAAGAACTTGTTTCAGACCATGTTTCGGGGCAACTTAAAGTAGCACCTGAACATTGTTCGAAAAATGTTTTGAATCTTATGGGTAAACCTGAAATTAAAGTATTTAATAAATTCAGGGAAAGGTTTTTTGATTATTCAAAAAAAGCAGGAAAAGAACAGTATATTGTTCCTTATCTTATGTCTTCTCATCCGGGAAGCAGTTTAAAAGATGCAATAATGCTTGCTGAGTATTTAAGGGATATAAATTATCAGCCTGAACAGGTTCAGGATTTCTATCCAACACCTGGTACAATTTCTACCTGTATGTACTACACAGGGCTTAATCCTCTTAATATGGAAAAAGTATATGTTCCAAAATCATATAAAGAAAAAAACATGCAACGAGCACTCCTTCAATACAGAAAAAAAGAAAATTATGAAATTGTTAAGGAAGCGCTTACAATAGCAGGGCGAAAAGACCTTATCGGTTTTGATAAAAAATGCTTAATAAAGCCAAGAATTACAAATAATAAAAATGATATGAGGAGAAAAAAAGAAAATGAAAGCACAAATAATAAACGGAAAACAAGTCTCACAAAACATCAAAGAAAGAATAAAAAAAGAGGTAAGTGAACTTAAGGATAAAGGCATAGTTCCTGGACTTGCAGTTGTAATAGTTGGAGATGATCCCGCATCAAGAGTATATGTTAATTCCAAGAAAAAAGCCTGCGAAGAACTTGGAATGTATTCAGTAGAATATGCACTATCAAGTGATACCACTCAAAAAGAACTGATTGATTTAGTAAATAAATTAAATGATGACGAAAAAATAAACGGAATTTTAGTTCAACTGCCATTGCCGAAACATCTTGATGAAAAACTTGTTATAAATACTATCAAGCCTGAAAAAGATGTAGATGCATTTCATCCTGTAAATGTTGGTAAAATTATGATAGGAGATTTTAATTTTCTTCCATGCACACCTGCCGGAGTAATGGAACTTATTAAAGAAACTGGTATTGAGATTGCCGGTAAAGAGTGTGTTATAATAGGCAGAAGTAATATTGTCGGAAAACCACAGGCTATGCTTATGCTTCATAAAAATGCAACAGTAACTATTTGCCATTCCAAAACAAAAGATTTAAAAGAAGTGGTTAAAAGAGCAGATATAGTTGTTGCAGCAGTTGGTGTTGCCAATATGGTAACAAAAGACATGATAAAAGAAGGTGCAGTTGTAATAGATGTCGGAATGAACAGACTTGAAAACGGCAAACTTTGCGGTGACGTTGATTTTGAAGGCGTAAGTGAAGTAGCATCGTTTATAACTCCTGTTCCGGGCGGAGTTGGTCCTATGACTATTGCAATGCTTATGGAAAATACTCTTACTTCAGCAAAACTGAAAGCAGGTCTTATATGAGAATAGATAAATATTTAAAAGTATCACGTCTTATAAAGAGGAGAACGGTTGCAAACGAAGCATGTGAACAGGGAAGAATAACTGTTAATGATAAAATAGTTAAACCATCATATGATGTTAAAATAGGTGATGTTCTTTCTATTCGTTTTGGTGACAGGGTTGTAACAGTCCGTGTCACAGCAATTTCAGAACATGTTAAAAAAGATGAGGCTTCAAATATGTTTGAAGCAGTGCAGTAAATATATCATAAAAAATCACTTCCTTAAATATACATTATTTAGGAGGTGCTTTTTTATGGCAGAGGAAATGCAAAAACAAAATATATCTTTAGAATCAAGAAGAAAACTAAGCATTACAGGTGTAAAAGAGGTAGAAAATTTTGATGATAATACAATAACATTGATTACTGATTTGGGAACACTTTCTGTAAAGGGTAGTGAAATAAAAATCGAGAAACTTAATCTGGACTCAGGCGAGGTATCTGCAACAGGGGATTTTTACGCTTTTGAGTACATATCGGATGAAAACACAAAACGCACATTTTTCTCAAGAATGTTCAGGTAAAAAGTATGGAGTTTACAGTTTTAGAACAGACAATAGCTTTTCTTTATTCTTCTTTAACCGGTTTTACAGTGGGATTTATTTATGATTTTATAAGATGTTTTAAAAAGACATTTTTTAAAAGTAAGGTTATATGGGATATTCTTGATGTAGTATTTGTGCTGATTTGTGCAGTTTTTTTGTTTTTCTCGTTTTATTCTATTTGTGGCTTAAGTTTCAGATTTTATCACATTTTAGGACTTGTTTTAGGCGGAATTGTATATTTTACATCAATAAATAGAATTATTTATAAGATTTTTGAAAAAATTTTAATTATTTTAAGAGAAATTTTAAAAATACTCTTGTATCCTGTGAAATTTTTTAGTAAAATAGTATCAGGAATATTTTGTTGGATTATAAAAATAATAAAAATTCCGTTAAAGCATCTTAAATGTTTTATAATAAAATTTATATTAAACGTCAAGAATATAATTAAGAGAAAAAAGAAGGTATAAAGAAAATGAAAATAAATGTTAAAAGATTTTCAGTGTTTCTTATTGTAATTGCAACAATTTATGTAGGCGTTATGCACTATCAGGCTACTGTTGACAGTATAAATATAAAAAATGAAAAAGAGAAATATACATCTTTGATCGAAGAAGAAACTAAAAAAAATGAAGAGTATAAGAAGATTGAAGAAAATCTAAATACTGCAGATTCTTATGAGGCGATAGCCCGTGATGACCTTGGTATGTTAAAATCTGACGAAACTGTCTATATCAATCCTGAAACAAATTAAAAAATTTGGAAAAAGTTGTTGACAAACATATATTTTTATGTTATTATATTCGAGTAGTCAATTTTGACTGCATTTTGCCGGAGTGGCGGAACTGGCAGACGCCCAGGACTTAAAATCCTGTGGGAGGTGACTCCCGTACCGGTTCGATTCCGGTTTCCGGCACCAGAAAAAAGACTTGTCATTTGACAAGTCTTTTTTCAGTTAAATCCGTTTAGCGACGGAATAAATCTGCTTTGCAGATGAAATCACTTTGTGATGAAATCCGACTTTATCGGAATAAAAGACGGATTAAATTTTTTTTAAATCCGTCAGGTTTTGATTTCATCCAAACTTGTTTGGATTTCATCGTGCCTTGCACGATTTCGTTATGATATACCATTATATTTAAACTGTCACAAAAGTGACGGCTTTTTTAAGTTAATTTTATTTATTTTTTCTTATTTTAATCTATTGAAATTTTATCGTATTTATGTTATTATATATTATGATATATAATGCCATAAATATTTTTTAAAAATAAAAGGGGAAGAATTATGAACAAAAATCCAAAAGTTGCTCTTATAATGGGCAGTGATTCAGATTATGAAGTATTAAAACCCGCAATTTCTTTCTTAAAAGAAAACGGTGTTATGGTTGAGTGCAACGTGATGAGTGCTCACAGAACTCCTGATTTAGCAAAAGATTTTGCAAAGAATGCAGAAGATAACGGAATTGAGGTTATACTTGCAGCGGCTGGTATGGCAGCACATCTTCCGGGAGTGCTTGCTGCTTTTACAACCGTTCCTGTTATAGGTATTCCTGTTAAAGGGAAAGTTTTAGACGGTATGGATGCTCTTTACAGTATCGTTCAGATGCCGTCAGGAATTCCTGTTGCAACAGTTGGAATTGATAATTCGAAAAATGCGGCAATACTTGCAGTTCAGATTCTTTCTTTAAAATATCCTTATCTTAAAGAAAATTTAAGAAAATTCAAAGAAGATATGAAAAACGAAGTAATTATGAAGAACGAAAGATTACAGGAAAAAATCAAAGCAGAATGATGAAGGG
Organism: Oscillospiraceae bacterium; assembly: GCA_015068525.1. Taxonomy (NCBI): domain Bacteria; kingdom Bacillati; phylum Bacillota; class Clostridia; order Eubacteriales; family Oscillospiraceae; species Oscillospiraceae bacterium. Next base: position 49,391 of record SVKJ01000003.1, read on the forward strand.
ATAATACGAATGAATACTTTTAATGCTAATGAATTTAATAAAATAAAAGAAGAATGCGGTGTTTTCGGTATATATTCAGGAGAAAAGGAACTTGATGTTGCCAGAATAACAAATTTTGCCCTTTTTGCTTTGCAACACAGAGGGCAGGATAGTTGTGGTATTGCAGTAAATGATAACGGAACAATAGTTTATCATAAAAATGTCGGAACAGTTCCTGAAGTTTTTGATGATGTTATTTTAAATCATCTGTCAGGTCAGATCGCAGTGGGGCACGTTAGAGCCGCTACTGCTGACAGTAATTCAAGAGAAAACGCACAACCGCTTGTAACAAAATATGTTAAGGGTACGTTAACACTTGCTCATAACGGGACACTTGTCAACGCCCGTTCTTTAAGAGAAGAATTAGAACAGTCGGGAGCACTTTTCCAAAGCACAACTGATACTGAAATTATCGCATATCTTATTGCAAAAGAAAGATTGTTTACTCATTCGGTAGAGGATGCAATAAAAAATATGCTTTCTAAAATTATAGGTGCATATGCCTTTGTTGTAATGTCTCCGTCAAAACTTATAGCGGTAAGAGACCCTCACGGTATGAAACCTCTGTGTCTTGGAAAATTGGGTAAATCTTATGTTGTAGCATCTGAAACAGTTGCATTTGATGCTATCGGTGCAGAATATGTAAGAGATGTCGAACCGGGCGAAATTGTTGTTATTACAAAAGACGGTGTTGATTCTATAAAACCTCTGAAAAAATGTGATACAAGCCTTTGTATATTTGAACATGTATATTTTGCAAGACCTGACAGTGTTATTGATGGTGCAAGTGTATATGCTTCAAGGAAAGAAGCGGGTAAATATCTTGCAAGGCAAAATCCTGTTGAAGCTGATGTCGTTATTGCTGCACCCGACTCGGGAATTTCTGCTGCAATCGGTTACTCTCAGGAATCGGGAATACCATACGAAGTAGGTCTTATGAAGAATAGATATATTGCAAGAACATTTATTCAGCCTACTCAGGCGATGAGAGAAAATGCAGTAAGAATAAAACTTAACGCCATAAAAGAAGTTGTATCAGGAAAGAGAGTTATTTTGATTGACGACTCAATCGTAAGAGGGACAACCTCTAAAAGAGTTGTTGCTCTACTAAGAGAAGCAGGAGCAAAAGAAGTTCATATGAGAATAAGTTCACCACCATTTTTGTATCCTTGCTATTTTGGAACAGATGTTGGTTCTCAGGATGTTCTTGTTGCGGTTGACAAAACTTATGAAGAGATAAACGAACTTATCGGTACTGATTCTTTAGACTACTTAAGTTTAGAAAATCTATTAAAAACTCCGATTGGTTCAAAATGTGGTTTCTGTACTGCTTGTTTTAATGGAAACTATCCTCTTGATATAAGCGAAGTGTCAAAAGAATCAGATTTTAAAGATGTTCATTTTATTAAAAAATTGCATATTGAAAAATAGAATTAAAGGAGATATATTATGAGTAATGCGTATAAAGATGCCGGTGTTGATGTAACAGCCGGTTACGAAGCGGTTAACCTTATGAAAAAGCACGTTAAGAAAACTTTTACTGAGGGTGTTATGACAGATCTTGGCGGTTTTGGCGGCCTTTTTGAAATTGGTACAGGTTATAAAAATCCTGTGTTGGTTTCAGGTACTGATGGTGTCGGAACTAAACTTAAAATTGCTTTCTTAACTGATAAGCATAACACAATCGGTCAGGATTGTGTTGCTATGTGTGCAAATGATATTGCATGTTCAGGTGCTAAGCCCTTGTTTTTCCTTGACTATCTTGCTGTAGGTAAAAACGTTCCTGAAAAAATTGCTGATATAGTTTCAGGCGTTGCAGACGGATGTGTACTTTCAGGCTGTGCATTAATAGGCGGAGAAACTGCTGAAATGCCCGGATTTTATGATGTAGACGAATATGACCTTGCAGGTTTTTGTGTAGGGATTGTTGATAAAGAAAATATAATTGACGGTAAAAATATTAAAGTTGGAGATACTTTGATTGGTGTTGCATCAAGCGGTGTTCATTCAAATGGTTATTCTTTGGTAAGAAAAGTATTTGATTTAAATTGTGAAGATTCTTTAGCGAAAGAAAAACTTTCAAAATATTATGATGAACTTGGAAAAACTCTTGGTGAAGAACTTATCACTCCAACTAAAATATATGTAAAAACAATTTTGGAACTTAATGAAAAAATTAAAATAAAAGGTATTTCTCATATAACAGGCGGAGGTTTTTACGAAAATATTCCAAGAATGTTAATGGACGGTCAGTCTGCTAAAGTTTATAAAGATTCTTTTGAAATTTTACCTATATTCAAACTTATGGCTGAAACTGGCAATATTCCTGAAAAGGATATGTTCAATACCTTTAATATGGGTATTGGATTAGTTATGGCAGTTGATAAAGAAGATGCAAAAAAAGCAGTTGAAATGCTAAATGCAATGGGCGAAAAAGCATACATATTAGGCGAAGTTATTCCTGGTAACAAGGAAGTGGAAATATGCTAAATATTGCAGTTTTAGTGTCTGGCTCAGGCAGTAATCTTCAGGCTATAATTGACGAAATGAAAAAAGGGGAAATCGATGGTAAAATTGTTACTGTTGTTTCAAATAAGCCTGACGTTTATGCACTAAAAAGAGCAGAGGAGAATAATATTCCATCAAAAGTTATTGTAAGTAAGGGAAATGAAAATTTTGAAAAAGAACTTTTATCCCACCTTAAAGAAAACAATGTTGACTTAATTGTACTTGCAGGCTTTTTATGTATATTAAAAGGGGATATTTTAAAAGAGTATTCCAATAAAATTATAAATGTTCATCCGTCACTTATTCCGTCTTTTTGCGGAGATGGTTTTTATGGGCTTAAAGTTCACGAAGCGGCTCTTAATTACGGTGTTAAAGTAACGGGTGCAACAGTTCATTTTGTGAATGAAATTACTGACGGCGGTAAAATAATAATTCAGAAAGCAGTTTATATTAAAGAGGGAGATACTCCCGAAATTCTGCAAAGACGCGTTATGGAAGAGGCAGAATGGAAGATATTACCTCAGGCTATTAAACTTATATGTAACGGAGGATTATAATGAGTATACTTAATTTATCAGAAGAATTAAAGAATAATACATATCCGGGCAGAGGAATTGTTATCGGTAAAAGTGAAGACGGAGAAAAAATGGTTATCGCTTACTTTATTATGGGAAGAAGTGAAAACAGCCGTAACAGAGTTTTTGTAGAAGATAGTGAAGGTATTAAAACAAAAGCATTCTGCGAAGAAAAGTTAGTTGATCCAAGCCTTATTATATACTCTCCTGTAAGAGTAATTGATAATAAAACAATTGTTACAAACGGTGACCAGACTGATACAGTATATGACTTTATAAAGGAAGGTAAAACTTTTGAAGAAGCATTAAGAACCAGACAGTTTGAACCTGATGCACCAAACTTCACACCAAGAATTTCAGGGATTGTTGAAGGCGATTTTTATAAACTTTCTATTTTAAAAAGTGCAGACGGAGATCCGTCAGGCGACCACAGATATTTTTACGAATATTCAAATACAGGAAATGGTATCGGCCATTTTATCCATACATATAAATGTGACGGTAATCCTATCCCTTCATTTTATGGCGAACCTGAATGTGTTGAATTAAAAGGTGACATTGATACGTTTACAAAAAATGTATGGGAAAGTTTAAACAGTGATAATAAAGTATCTTTATTTGTAAGATTTATTGATATTAAAACAGGTAAATTTGATACAAGAATTGTAAATAAGAATGTTTAAGGTGGAGTGAAAATGAAAGAAATAGAATTAAAATACGGATGTAATCCTAATCAGAAACCTGCAAGAATTTTTATAAAAGAAGGAGATTTACCGTTAAAAGTTTTAAATGGTAAACCTGGTTATATAAACTTTCTTGATGCTTTTAACAGTTTCCAACTTGTAAAAGAATTAAAGAAAGCAACAGGACTTCCTGCTGCAGCATCTTTTAAACATGTAAGTCCTGCAGGTGCGGCAGTTTACAGAGAACTTTCAGATACGCTTAAAAAAATATATTTTGTTGACGATTTGGAACTATCTCCTTTAGCATCAGCGTATGCAGCAGCAAGAGGGGCTGACAGAATGTCTTCTTACGGAGATTTTATTGCACTTTCTGAAATCTGTGATGTTCCTACTGCTAAACTTATAGCACGTGAAGTATCTGATGGTGTAATAGCACCCGGATATGAAAGTGAAGCACTTGAAATATTAAAATCAAAAAGAAAAGGTACATATAATATTATCGAAATGGATATAAATTATATTCCTGAAGAAATTGAGAGAAAAGATTGTTTCGGTATTACATTTGAGCAGGGCAGAAATAATGTTGAAATAAATGAAGATGCTCTTTCAAATATTGTAACAGATAATAAAGTATTATCCGAAAATGCTAAAATTGACTTAATGATTGCGCTTATAACATTAAAATATACACAATCAAATTCAGTATGCTATGTTAAAGACGGACAGGCTATCGGTATCGGTGCAGGTCAGCAATCAAGAATTCACTGTACCCGTCTTGCAGGAAATAAAGCAGATGTATGGTATTTAAGACAGCACGAAAAAGTTCTTAATCTTCCTTTTAAAGAAGATATAAGACGTGCTGACAGAGATAACACAATTGATGTATATATTTCCGAAGATTATATGGATGTTTTAGCTGATGGCGTATGGGAAAACTTCTTTACTAAAAAACCTGAACCTCTGACAACCACCGAAAAGAAAGAATGGTTAAAAACATTAACTGATGTTTCTTTAGGCTCTGATGCATTCTTCCCATTCGGAGATAATATTGAAAGAGCGTATAAGAGTGGTGTTAAATATATTGCGCAGCCCGGCGGTTCAATCCGTGACGATAATGTTATTGAAACATGTAATAAGTATAATATGGTTATGTCATTTAACGGAATAAGACTGTTCCACCATTAAAATTCAGGAAAATTAAGGCATAAGAGAATTCTCTTATGCCTGAAATATTATAATTTGTGAGGATATTTATATGAATATATTAGTTGTTGGCGGCGGTGGCAGAGAACATGCCATTGTTAAAAAAATAAGTGAAAGCAAAAGAGTAGAAAAAATTTACTGTGCCCCCGGTAACGGAGGTATATCTGATATTGCAGAATGTGTGCCGATCAAAGTTATGGAATTTGATAAACTTATCACTTTTGCTAAGGAAAAGAATGTTGATTTAACTGTTATCGGCCCTGATGATCCGTTAGTTTTTGGTATTTCAGATGCTTTTATCAAAGCAGGATTAAAGGTGTTTGGTCCGACTAAAGATGGCGCGCAGATTGAGGGAAGTAAAGTTTTTTCTAAAGAACTTATGAAAAAATATAATATTCCTACTGCAAAATATGAAGTTTTTTCAGATTATAATGATGCACTTTCGTATATAACAAAGGAAAATACTTTCCCGACTGTTATAAAAGCAGAAGGTCTTGCGCTTGGTAAAGGCGTTATTATTGCAAATGATTTAAAAGAAGCAGAAGATGCCTTAAAAGAAATAATGATAGATAAAGTTTTCGGGGATTCAGGTAACAGAATTGTTATCGAAGAATTTTTAACAGGCCCTGAAATTTCTGTTCTGTCATTCTGTGATGGTGAAACTATTGTTCCAATGGTTTCAGCACAGGACCATAAAAGAGCTTTTGATAATGATAAAGGCCCTAATACAGGTGGTATGGGAACATTCTCACCAAGCAGAATTTATAATGAAAAATTACAGGAAGAATGTATGAATAATATATTTATTCCTACTGTTAAAGCGTTAAAGAGTGAGGGGATAACATATAAAGGCGTTATTTTCTTTGGTCTTATGTCAACAAAAAACGGAGTAAAAGTTATTGAATATAATGCACGTTTCGGAGACCCTGAAACTCAGGTTGTTCTTCCAAGACTTAAAACTGACATTGTTGATATCTTTGAAGCAGTTTGTGACGGAACTTTAAAAGATATAAATGTTGAGTGGGAAGACAATGCTTGCGTTTGTGTTGTTGAAGCATCAGGTGGATATCCTAAAAAATATCAGACAGGATATGAAATTTCAGGACTTTCTGATATAGAAGAAAATATCTATGTTTACCACGCAGGAACAAAAAAGGAAGATGGTAAATATTATACCGCAGGCGGAAGAGTTTTAGGTATAACTGCTAAATCTAAAGACCTTGATACTGCAATTTCCGATGCTTACAACGCTGTAAAGAACATCAACTTTACAGACGTTCACTATAGAAAGGATATTGGCATAAAATGATAAATCAAAATATTGCCAAAGTTAAATTGTTCTTACAGGGACTATGTGTAAGGCTTAGTGAAAACCGTGATATATTTAAAAATATTCTTGTTACCTATAAGTCAGGTGTTAAGGAATATTATTTGAAAATATATTTTGAAGATAGTCTTTATGCAGACTATCTTGGCGAGAAAAAGAAAATAGAAATAAGTGAAATTCCGTCTTGTATAACTAAAGACTTAGAGAAGTATGACAGTGTTATCATAGACTATAATGACCGTATTTCAACTTTTGAAATTATTGCTGATAATAAAAATGTTTCTTCAAAGAATAAACCTTATGTTGAAAAAGAAAATGATGTTAAAAGTGCAACTGTAGGCGGAAGAGAATATATTATTAAAGAAAGCAATGCCAAAGATTTATTAAAAGCAATAGGTATTATGGCGGAAAACGGAAAAATAAAAAACGATATGATAAGAAAATATAATCAGATTGATCGTTTTGTTGAACTTATTTCAGATTTGAATTTCGGAGATAATCCTAACGTTTTAGACTGTGCCTGTGGCAAAAGTTATCTCTCTTTTGTTGTAAATTATTACTTAACTGAAATTTTAAAGAAAAAATGTTTTGTATACGGAATTGACTATAATGAAGACGTTATAAATGCTTCGAATAAAATAAAAAGTAAGTTAAAGTATAATAATATGCAGTTTATAAATGCCGATTTAAAAGAATTTACATTAAATAAAAAAATAGACCTTGTTGTATCTCTTCACGCTTGTGATGTTGCAACAGATTATGCTCTATATTCAGGAATAAAGCATAAAGCAAAAGCGATAATATGTGTTCCTTGCTGTCATAAGGAACTCTCAACACAGATTGAATATGAGCCTTTTTTTGAAATTTTAAAGCATGGAATATTTAATAGAAGGTTTTGTGATATTTTAACTGATGCCTTAAGAACACTTCTTCTTGAAGCAAACGGATATAAAGTGTCAGTTATAGAATATACATCTCCCTTAGATACTCCGAAAAATATAATGTTAAAGGCAGTAAAGGTATCTGACAAAAATGAAAAGGCAATGGAAAAATATTATGCCTTAAAAGAGCAGTTTAAAGTTAATCCGACTTTAGAAGCACTTCTTAATACTTGCGAGGTGGAAATGTGAAACAATGTGTCCTATATGACAGAGAATGTATAAATTGTAACGAATGTAATATTTGCGACTTAGACCCTAATAAAATCTGCGACAACTGCGAAAAGTGTCTTCACCTTTCTGATGCAGACTATAAAGGTGTTGTAATAGACGAAATATTATCTGAAAAGGATTATACAAAAAATGATGACGAATAATAAATACAGTTTAGCAAAAATTGCAAGTTATATTACGGGTGGCTCAATGGCGATATGTGCAAACTTATCGCCGATTTTATTTATTACTTTTAAAGATTTATATAATATTTCTTATACATTGCTTGGATTTATTGTAGTGATAAATTTTTTAACGCAACTTGTAATTGACCTGGCATTTTCTTTTTTTACTAAATATTTTAATATACATAAATGTGTGAGAATGACACCGCTTATCGTTTTTATAGGTCTTTTATTATATGGCATTATGCCAATGCTTTTTCCCAAAATGGCATATTTATGGATAATAATAAGTACAATTATATTTTCTGTTGCATCAGGTCTTAGTGAAGTTCTTTTAAGCCCTGTTATAGCAGAAATACCGAGCGAAAATCCTGAGGCAGAAATGAGCAAACTTCACTCTATGTATGCTTGGGGTGTTGTCGTTGTTGTTTTAATAAGCACTCTTTATTTAAATATATTCGGTACTGAAAATTGGATGTATCTTGCTTTTTTATGGGCGCTTGTTCCTTTTAGTGCATTTCTCATCTTCTTAAAAGCAGAACTTCCTCAAATGAGTAATACTGATAAAAAAAGTACAAATAATAAATTCTTAAGTAAGGGAATGTTACTTTGTATGCTGTGTATATTTTTAGGAGGAGCAGCAGAGTGCACGATGGCTCAGTGGTCATCAAGTTTTTTGGAAAGAGCAATCGGTGTTCATAAAGTTTTCGGAGATGTTTTCGGTGTTGCTTTTTTTGCTATACTTCTTGGCATAGCAAGAACTTTTTATTCAAAGTATGGAAAAAATATTATCAATTTTATGCTTATGGGAATGATTGGGGCAACTTTTTGTTATATTATTGCAGGAGTAGTTTTAAATCCTGTTATTTGTATAATAGCCTGTGCTTTAACAGGTCTGTTTACAGCAATGCTTTGGCCCGGAACTTTAATATATTTAGAAGAAAACTTTACTAATGTAAGTGTTTCGGCTTATGCACTTATGGCGGCAGGCGGTGATATGGGTGCTGCAATTGTTCCTCAACTTGTAGGAGTTGTATCGGATAAATTTTCGTTATCAGAAATTGCTTTGAAATTTTCGGGATTTTTTAATATATCTTCAGAACAATTCGGAATGCGATGCGGAATAATAACTGCAGCAATATTTCCTCTTTTGGGAACTATAGTAATACTTTATATGAAAAAATATTTTAAAAACAAAAAAATACAGGGTTGATAATATATCAGCCCTGATTTTTTATACCATTTTTATTGCTTTTTAAAAATATGTTGTAAAAATTATTATAGTTTGTTATAATAAAGTTGCCAAACAAATCAAATAATAAAACTTGTAAAGTGTGTGTATTTTTAATTATGACAAAAATACAGATGCTCTTATTTGCATATACTTTGCAAGTTGTGTAAGATTTGTTTGGCGACAGTCGGAGCAATGTGTTTTTTATGCGTGGCTTAGGCTGCGCATTTTTTATTGTGATTTGCTATGCTAAGCTATTATTGACTTTAAATAAGGGGGAATGGTATAATATAAATAACAAGTAACTGGTAACATTTTCATATATGACACTAAAGGAGGTACACAAATATGAAAAAAATCCTTATTGTACTTTTAATAACTTTACTTTTAATTTCTATGGTGGGTTGCCAAACAAAACATAACAGCAGTGTTGAATATACTGTTGGTTTTTACAATTTGTTTGGAGAACATATAGATGTTATTACTAAAAGCACCGATTTTGGAGATGTAAAAGGAGTTACGGAAGGTAAGCAAACAACATATACTTTTACTTGCAATGAAAATAGCGAAAGTATTACTGAAAAACAGTTGGTTTTTTATAATGATATTTTAATGGCTGAAAAAGTCAAATTTTCCAATTTGGAAAAAGCCTATTTATTTGCTAAAGAATATCGTAAAGACTTTGAAAAAAATTATGGTAAAAAAGATACATATCCAAATATGTCTTCTCCATATTCAGGATATTTAGATGATATATCAAGCGTTGGAGAAATTAATAAACCTTGTAATTATTATGAAGATTATACGGTTGAAGTTTCAGAAAAAAAGACTAACGAGCCTTGGCTTCATATAGATAAAGCACAAAAAATGCTTGGCGATATAAAATATTCGCGTATTGATTTAAGACTGGAGTTACAAGTCCTTTCTGATGACTTGGCATATGTATCTGTAAAATATATGATATTAAGATAATCGATAAATAAAACACAATGTCCGACAGTTACTAAAAAAAGAAAGGAAAATACTTATGAAAAAATTATTTGTATGTTTTTTAATTGTACTTTTAATATTTAATTTAACTGCTTTTTGTGAGGAAACTAAAATATACACCTTTCCGGGTGAAAGGGTTGTGTTTGACTTTTCATTTTCTGATAATAAAGATGTTATAACATCGGATTTTTACATTAAGCCAACGGGACCTGCAAAGTTACAAATTAATTTTAAAAATGCTGATGAAAGTTTTACAGTTAATTTTAAGATTATAAACAAACTGACAAAGGATATTATATATAACAGTGTTGTAAACTTTATATCGAACGGAGAAGATGATACATATCAGTATATTGAAATTTTCCCTGCACAATTAAAAACAAATGACGAATATTATATAGAAATATCAGAGCCTTCTTTAAAGAATGCAAAGGGTAAAATTGAAATAATAGGCAGTATTGAATTGCTTTCCGAAATAGGTAAACTTCGTAATCTTGGAATAGCAAATGATGTGGGGGAAGGACCTTATCAACCTGTTAAAAGAGGGGAAATGGCAAAACTTATTGCTCAGACTCTTAAAATGACATCTTCTGCTGCTTTCTGTTTGCCTGAATTTTCCGATGTAGCAAAGGACAATCCAAATTATAACTATATTGGATTAATAGAAAAAAAGGGGATAGCAGACGGATATGGAAACGGAAATTTTAAGCCGGATGAAAATATTACATATTACGAAGCGGTTAAAATGATTGTTTGTATGTTAGGTTATAAGCCTGAAGCAGAGATTAAAGGATATCCGGAGGGGTATTTGCAAACTGCAAACAAAATAGGAATTATACTTTATCCCGGAGCGGAAGACAGAGTTATAAATCTTGATGATATTTCAAAAATTTTATATAAGGCAATTGATACACCTCTGATGCTTCAGACTGGATTTGGAGCAGAAACGCAATATGAAATAGCAGACGGTGTAAATAATAAACTTATGACCATAAGAAATACATATCTTGCAACTGAATAAGGACCTCTCAAAATTCTAAAATGTATTATCTTGTATCATTTGAAACTATATAAACATTTTTATATTTCACTGTCATCCTGAACGCAGTGAAGGATCTCTTCTTAATAGGTAAGAGATTCATCGTCTATGCCTCAGAATGACAAGAGGAAAATGTAAAGTTTTAGTCGTTACAAGGTAGTAGGGGCGGTTCACGAACCGCCCGCCTACTCGGGACATTCGTGAATGTCCCCTACAATAAAGAGAACCTTGTTGTGTTAATACACAATAAGATTATTTTTAAAATTAATATAAGAGGCGGAATATGAAAAAAATATTAATTACAATAATAGTTTTGTTAATACTTGTTTCAGTGTTTGTTATTTGCTATATAGGACCAAAGATAAATGAGTCTGTCGGGTACTTGACATCTAACGATGATTATACCGAGCCTGCTTCAATAACACCGCAAAAAGCAATAGAAAATTCCAAAAAGATGCTTAATGAAAAAACTATCAAAACAATTATAAATTATGATAATCCAAAAGTTCAAGAGGTAGTAGCCAACAAGCAACTATCAATAGTTTATTTTGATAAAAGTGTTAAAGATGGGAGACTCTTGTATAGGATTACTTTTAATACTATTCACGATGGACTTTTGGGACCGGTGGTTTTTTATGTGGATAAATTAAGCGGTAATGTAGTAGGTGGGGAATATAGAGAATAGAGAATAATATCACGAAATCCTAATGTATGATAATTTTCTCAAAGAACCTTGTTGCATTATTTCACAATAAAAAAAGAGGGCGAAATGGAACCGAACCCGACCGCATCCTTAATGGATGATGAAGGAAGGGTGCAGGGCTGTGCTGTAACACAATGAAAACGAGGGCGGCTTGCCCGCGTGATGTTTGAATTGATGTTACGAACGGAAGGTATAGCATCATTTCGCCTTCATTCATTTCACATTTCGCATTTCGAATTTTGAATTTGAAAAAATTATTTTTTTTCAATAACACACACTGCCATTTTAATAAACATTTCTTTTAAGACAGGAAGTTTTGCTAAAGGTGCTAAAAAATTTCTAAGTGGCATTTCATTATAGTAACTTGGTGTTATATTAAGATTTTTAAGAATGTTTTTAAATCTTTTTATTGTCATTTTATTTATATATGAAAAATATTCTTTTCCGTTTTCGTCTTTGGAAATTCTGAAATTAATTCTGCTTTTTCCGTCAGGCAGGTCTTTTACAAGTTCTTTATAATCTCTTATTAAAGTTTTTTCGCTAAAGAATAAATGAACCCAGGGGATAAATATTGCATCGCTTAAATGCGCACCGAACGGATGATTATAAGGAGGGAAGTTTATATATACTTTGCCGCCTTTTTTTAATACTCTTAAAACTTCTTTTAAAACTTCTTCAGGTTCTCCTACATGTTCCATAGCATCATTCATAATAATTGTATCAAACGAGTTGTCAGGATAGGGAAGATTTTTTGCATCGGCGCATATAAAGGTAAATTCGTTTTCTAAATTCAGTTTTCTTGCTAAAGTTTCCGATTCTTCCTTGTAAGACTCGACAACATCAACACCGTACACATGGTTTGCCCCAAGCGTGATATAATAAAGAGATTTTCCGCCTGCACCACAACCTATATCAAGAATATCTTTACCTTTAAACATTTCTTCTTTATTAGTATATCCTAAATAGTTTTTGATTGTATTTTCGCCTTTTTCAAACTGCCACATAGCATAAGTTTTAACTCCGTCATTATTTAAATTAAAAGGATGTACAACGGGTTTAAATAACTTGTTTATTTTTATAAGTAAACTCATAAATAACACCTCGAGAAAATATTATAAAACTAAATTTAATAATATCATATCATAAAAAAATAAAAAAATAAAGTTTTTTTAAAAAATGTTGAAATATATTATAAAAAATGCTAAAATATAATATAATGCATTTAATTTTATTTAAGGAGGCAAACACAATGAAAAAATATGAAGAAGAAAACAATGTTGTAGAAATCGAAGCGGGTGACGTTACAGTTTCCGAAAGTGTTATTGCATCTATTGCTAAAAATGCTATTATGGAGGTTGAAGGTGTTCATAGCGTAATTGGTGATGAGCAACCTGAACCAAAGAAAATTTTTGATTTGATTTCCAGTAAAGCAACAGGTAAAGATAAAGGTATCAAAGTTGTTACAAAAGATAATAAAGAACTGAGCATCGAAGTATTTGTTGTATTAAACTACGGAACAAATCTTATAAACGTATCTAAAAAAATTCAGGAAAAAGTAAAAGATGCAGTTGAAAGTATAGTTGGTATGCACGTAGTAGATGTTGATGTTTATATTGAAGGCGTATTCGCCCAGTAATCGGAGGAACTAATGAAAAGGCAAGATTTAAGAAAATATGCTTTTCTTATAACATTCGGAAGATCTCTTAGTTTTGATACTCCTGAGGAAGCTTTAGGTAACTATCTTGAGTCTTTTAAAGAAGATTATGAAAAAGAAAATGGAAAGTTTTCTAAAAAAGACCTTGAGTTTATAAAAGATATAATCTTCGGAGTAAATAAAAATATAGAAACTATTGATAGTACAATTTCAAAATATGTAGAAGGGTATGAAATTACGCGAATATCTAAAGTGGCTCTTGCCGCTTTAAGAGTGAGCATCTATGAAATCTTATTTAGAGATGATATTCCGGATAAGGTTTCAGTAAACGAAGCCCTTGAAATAGTTAAACTTTATGACGACGACAGTACAAGAAAATTTGTTAACGGAGTTCTTGGCAGTCTCATAAAAGATGCGGAGAATAAAGAATGATAATCTCTGTAAGTGAACTTAATTCTCTTATAAAAGAATTTTTCGACTTAAATCCTATGTTTAACAGTGTCTATGTTAAAGGTGAAATTTCCAATTTTAAAAGGCATTCATCGGGGCACTGTTATTTCAGTTTGAAAGACGAGAAGAGTGTTATTAAAGCAGTGATGTTTAAATTTAATGCACTAAGCCTTAACTTTGAGCCTGAAAACGGAATGAAGGTTATAATAAATGCACGTCTGTCTTCTTATGAAAGAGATGGAGTTTATCAACTTTATGTTAATGAAATGCAGCCTGACGGAGTTGGTGCTTTGCATATTAAATTTGAGCAGCTTAAAGATAAACTTTCAAAAGAAGGTTTGTTTGACGAACAGTTTAAAAAGCCTTTACCTCGTTTTCCTAAAACTGTAGGGGTTGTTACGTCTAAAACCGGCGCTGCCGTTAAAGATATAATAAATGTCATAAAACGCCGTGCGAAAAATACTGATATTATAATATATCCTGCAACTGTGCAGGGGGCTGATGCTCATAAAAGCATTGTAGCAGGGATTGAATATTTTAATGAAAATAAAGTTGACGTTATGATTGTAGGGCGAGGCGGAGGCTCTATTGAGGACTTGTGGTGCTTTAATGAGGAGGAAGTTGCCCGTGTAATTTTCAAATCAAGTGTTCCGGTTGTTTCTGCTGTTGGTCACGAAACCGATTATACCATTTCTGACTTTGTGGCAGATTTAAGAGCGCCTACACCTTCTGCTGCCGCAGAACTTTGCGTTCCTCATCTTAAGGACGTAATAGGCTTTATAGAAACTTCAAGGTCAAGAATGTATTTATCATTAAATAAAAATATAGATTTATATAAAAATAAACTTGATACTTTAAAAAACAGTAATGTGTTTATATATCCAAAAAGAATGCTTGAAAGATATGAACAGAATATTGTAACACGTTCTGCTACTCTTTGCAATGCGTATGAGCGTATAATAGCAAGTAAAAAGGAAAGTTTTGTAAGAAGTATTTCTTCCCTTGACAGTCTTAGTCCTTTAAAAGTTTTAAAAAGGGGATATACTTTTGTTGAGAATAAAGAGGGAAAAGTGATTGACAGTGTTAAAAAATTAAATACTGATGACATAATTTCTCTTAAATTTGCTGATGGAAAAGCAAACTGTCAGGTTGTGTCAAAGGAGGGTAACTGATGGCATTATTTGAAGAAGATTTAAAAAAGTTAGAAGATATAGTTTCAAAATTGGAAAAAGGCGACGCACCTTTGGAAGAGTCTATTAAAATGTTTGAAGAGGGTATTAAACTTACTAAAACATTACAGAAAACTCTTGATGACGCAGAAGGTAAAATAAAGGTTGTTATGGAAAATGAGGCGGAGGATTTTTGATGGATTTTAGTCTCGAATTTGAAAGAAGAAAGAAAATAATTGAAGATTATCTTGATGGCGATATAAAAGAGGATAATTCTTCATATAAAACCCTTTTATCTGCGATGAAGTACAGTGTTAATGCAGGCGGAAAAAGAATAAGACCGATACTTATGATGAGTGTTTATGAACTGTTTAAAGGAGATTTTGAACAAATTCTTCCTTTTATGGCGGGAATTGAATATATTCATACATATTCGCTTATTCATGATGACCTTCCTGCTATGGATAATGACGATTTAAGAAGAGGAATTCCTACCTGTCATAAAAAGTACTCGGAAGCAATGGCAATCCTGGCGGGTGATGCACTTTTAAATTATGCTTACGAGAAAATGCTTGACTCCCATCTTGAATATTCGAAAGAGGCAACAAGATATATTTTAAAGTCAGCAGGGAAAGACGGAATGATTGGCGGTCAGGTTATAGATATAGAAAACGAAAATAATAAGATTTCTTTGGAACTTCTTAACGAATTACATGCTCTAAAGACAGGTGCTTTAATCCGTGCCGCCTGTGTTTCGGGAGCAATACTTGCGGGTGCAGATCAGGATACTGTTGAAAAAATAGCCGAGTTTGGAAGTCTTATCGGAATGGCGTTCCAGGTTAAAGATGATATTTTGGATAAAATAGGTAATACTAAAGATTTAGGAAAACCTGTCGGAAGTGATGAAAAGAATAATAAAACAACATATCTTAGTCATTTTGACTTAGAAGAGTGTGAAAATATAGTAACCCTTCTTACAAAAAGAGCAGAAGAAATTCTTCTCACCTTTGGAGAAAAAAGCGAATTTCTGAAGGAACTTATAAACTATCTTACTCAAAGGAATAAATAGAGGATTGTATGAATTTTATAACTGAATTTTTTTCAAATAAAATAATCAGTGCAACACTTTTAAGTTGGCTTGTTGCTCAGATACTTAAAACGATACTTGTTATTATAACAAGTAAAACTCTTGATTTTACAAGGCTTGTAGGATCAGGAGGGATGCCAAGTTCTCATTCTTCACTTGTATCAACTTTAGTAATTATGACAGCAAGAATTGAGGGAATATCAAGTACAGCATTTGCGGTAAGTTTTGCACTTGCTTTGATTGTTATGTACGATGCTGCCAATGTCAGAAAAGAAGCAGGAGAACATGCAAGAATTATCAATATCCTTATTGAAGAATGGGTTGAAAAAGAAAATCTTAAAATGGATAAAGATTTAAAAGAACTTCTTGGGCACACCCCGTTTGAAGTTATAATCGGTGCAATATTAGGTTGTCTTATAGGTGGATTTTTCCCGATATAACCGTTGTCGGTTTTTAAATAACTAAGGAGAAACTAATGATTTTAGAAAATATCTATTCATCAGAAGATGTTAAAAAACTAAATATCGACGAACTTAAAATTTTGTCGGCTGAAATAAGAGAATTCTTAATAAATTCCGTATCCAAAACGGGTGGGCATCTGGCTTCTAATTTAGGGGCAGTTGAATTAACTCTGGCAATACATAAAGTGTTCGATTTTACTAAAGATAAGATTATATTTGATGTAGGGCATCAGAGCTATGTCCACAAAATTATTACAGGCAGAAAAGATAAATTTTGCGATTTAAGAAAATATAAAGGTATAGCAGGATTTCCTAAAATAAAAGAAAGTGAATATGACTTTTTTAACAGCGGGCACAGTTCAAATTCTCTGTCAGTTGCTCTTGGTATGAAAAGAGCATCTCAGATTATGGGAATAGATAACAATGTTATTGCATTTATCGGTGACGGTTCTTTTGGCGGAGGAATGATTTATGAGGCCATAAACGATATAGGTAACGATAGCCAAAAAGATAATATAATTATTATCTTAAATGACAATGAAATGTCTATTTCTAAAAATGACAGCAGTATTTCAAAGTACCTTTCTAAATTAAGAATAAATAACTCATATATTGATGCTAAAGAAAAGGTTGAACATAGCCTTTCCAAAGTTCCTTTTGTAAAAAATGTTATTTCAACTGCAAAAAAAACTTTAAGGAAAGCAATAGCTACAAATGGAGAATTTTTTGAAAATTTAGGTATAAAATATTACGGACCTTATGACGGTCATAATATAGAAGAACTTATTGAAATTCTAAGGGTTGCAAAAAATCTTAATAAACCTGTCCTTATTCATACCGTAACAAAAAAAGGAAAAGGTTATGAACACGCTGAAAACAATCCTGAAAAATTTCATGGAATTTCTGCTTTTGATATATTAACAGGTAACCCGAAAAACAAAAAGAAAGATTATTCTTCTGTTTTTGGTGATCAACTTGTAAAACTTGCAAAAGATAACGAAAAGATTGTTGCAGTTACTGCCGCTATGCCATCAGGCACAGGGCTTATGGAATTTAAAAATGCATATCCTGACAGATTTTTTGATGTTGGTATATGTGAGGAACATGCTGTTTCGATGTGTGCAGGAATGGCGCTTTCAGGGCTGACACCTGTATTTTGTATATATTCATCATTTTTGCAAAGAGCATACGACCAGATTATAACTGATGTTTGTGCTATGAATTTGCACGTTGTTTTTGGTGTTGACAGGGCAGGCATTGTTGGAGAAGATGGAGAAACCCATCAGGGAATTTTTGATATTTCTTATCTTTCATCTATTCCTAATATGACAGTTCTTTCGCCTGCAGACTTTAATGAACTTGAAATGATGCTTGACTTTGCAGTAAATGTTCATAATGGACCGGTAGCAATAAGATATCCGAGAGGCTCTGAAGTTTCAGTTATACCTTCTTGTCCACCTTTAGAGTATAAAAAATCTTCAACTCTTCATAAAGGCGATGACCTTACAATTGTATGTGAGGGAAGAATGGTAAGTATAGCACTTAAACTTGCATCTTTGCTTATTACAGATGGTATAAAAGCAGAGGTTATAAATACACGTTTTATTAAACCAATAGACATAGAATCTATAAGGCAATCAGTTTTAAAAACTAAAAAACTTCTCGTTATAGAAGAAGGGGTTGAAAAAGGCGGTTTAGGAGAGGCTGTTTATTCTTCGCTTTGTGATATTTCTTTTTCATACCTTTCAAAATCAGTAGGCGATAAATTTGTTGAACATGGTAGTTTCAATGAACTTTTATGTGAATTAAAACTTGACGAAGAAAGTATTTATAAAGAGGTTAAAGAGGTGTTTGGTCTTTGAGTGAATTAAAGCAGAGAATTGATACTCTTTTGTTCGAAAAAGGCTTGGCTGAAAGCAGAGAAAAAGCAAAAAGTCTTATTATGGCAGGTGTTGTTTACATTGACGAGCAAAAGGTGGACAAACCTGGAACTAACGTTAGTGTGAATTCAAATATAATTGTCCGTCAGGGTGCAAAATATGTAAGCAGAGGCGGATTAAAACTTGAAAAATCAATAGAAAATTTTGATATTTCACTTTCTGATAAAGTGTGTATGGATATCGGTGCATCAACAGGTGGATTTACCGATTGTATGCTTCAGAACGGCGCAAAAAAAGTTTATTCTGTTGATGTCGGATATGGTCAACTTGCATGGAAATTAAGATGTGATGATAGAGTATGCAATTTGGAAAGAACAAATATAAGATATCTTGATAATTCACTTATTTCGGATCCTGTTGAATTTGTTTCAATTGATGTATCATTTATTTCTTTAAAACTTGTTTTGCCAAAGGTAAAGGAACTTTTAATATCAAGCGGTGATTGTGTTGCACTTATTAAACCTCAGTTTGAAGCAGGCAGGGAAAAAGTAGGCAAAAAAGGTGTAGTAAGAGATATAAATGTTCATAAAGAGGTAATTTCTAATGTCTTTTCATTTACCAGAGAATTAGGTTTTAAAGTAGTAGAACTTGATTATTCACCAATTAAAGGACCTGAAGGAAATATCGAATATTTAATGCACATAAAAAAAGAAAGCGAAATTGAATTTTCTGATAGTCTTATTGAAGATATAGTAGAAAAATCGCATACGGAGTTATAATTATGGAAATTAAAAATATCGGTCTTATTTTTAAAAACAAAGATGAATTGAATATTGATATAGTAAAGAAGATATATGATATACTTTCTCAAAATAATATCAGAGTTTTTGCCAATAAAAAGTATGAAGATTGTATTAACTTACCTCTTGAATTTGTTGGGGAAGACGATTTTTTTAAAAATTCTGACGTAATTATATCTCTTGGCGGAGACGGAACATTAATTACGGCGGCGAGAAACTGTGCTGTATATGATAAACCTGTTATGGGTATCAATCTTGGGCATCTTGGTTTTTTGTCCGAAATGGAAAAAGATGAACTTTCAGGTCTTAATAAACTTTTGTCAAACGAATATACCATTGATGAAAGAATGATGCTTAACTGCACAATAACTGATATAAACGGCAAAGTTCATAATTTTAACTGTTTAAATGATGTTATTATTTCAAGAGGTTCATATCCAAGAATGATAGATATAAATTTAAAAATAGGTAAAGAAACAGTTGAAAACTACACTGCAGACGGTCTTATAATTTCTACCTCGACAGGCTCAACTGCATACTCACTTGCCGCAGGCGGTCCTGTTGTAGAACCTGACGTTGAAGTTATAATAGCAACACCTATTTGCCCTCATTCTTTAAAGAACAGGTCGATACTATTCTCTAAAGACCGTGAACTTGAAATAACAGTCAATGAAAAATATAATAAGAAAGTTTTTGTTTCGCCTGACGGGCAGGAATCGATAGAAATAAAGGGAAGTATTATTATAAAAAAATCTCAGTATATAACAAAACTTATAAGAATAAATAATAAGAGTTTTTACTCTATTTTAAATAATAAGTTATCCGAAAGAGGTGTTAACCGATGAAACAGAAAAGGCAAATGGCAATTCTTAACTTAATTGAAAGCGAAGAAATTTCAACTCAGGAAGAACTTACCGATAAACTTAAAAAAATGGGTTTTAAAGTAACTCAGGCAACAGTTTCAAGAGATATTAAAGAACTTAAACTTATAAAGGTCCATTCGGATAAGAAAGGCAATAAATACAGTCACGTATCTAACGAAATTTCAAAAAACAATAATAACAGCAGTGCAAAACTTTATACGATTATCTCCGAAGCAGTTTCCAGTATAGATTACGCTAACAATATTGTTATAATAAGAACTTTACAGGGGATGGCACAAGGTGTTGCGTTTGCTATTGATAACCTTCAAAAAGAAGGTGTAATGGGTACAATTGCAGGTGATGACACTATAATGATTGTTACCAAAACTGAGGATAATGCAAAAAAATTAGTTTCTAAAATAAAGAATATATAGGTGCTAATATGCTTAAAAGTTTGTCAATAAGTAACGTTGCAGTTATAGAACATGCAATTATAGATTTTGAACGCGGTCTTAATATTTTAACAGGGGAAACAGGTGCCGGAAAATCTATTATAATTGATTCTTTAAATTTAATACTTGGGAACAGAGCTTCAAAGGAAATAGTAAGGTCGGGGGAAATAAATGCTAAAGTTGAAGCATTGTTTGATATTGATAAAAATATTAAAACTATACTTTCAGAGTATGGAATTGACGCTGATGATGAACTTTTAATTTCAAGAGAAGTAAATGTTGACGGGAAAAACAGTATAAGAATAAACGGGAATCTTTCTACTCTTTCAATATTAAAAGAAATCGGAAAAGAACTTATAAACATTCATGGGCAGAATGATAACCAGGATTTATTAAATCCTGATAAACATATAAAGTTACTTGATAGGTATGCAAAAAATAACGAACTTTTATCTGAATACAAAAAAGAATTTAAGGAAGCACAAAATATAAATAACAGAATAAATGAATTGACAATTGATACTTATGAAAAGGAAAGAAAGTTAAGCCTTCTTACATACGAAATGGAAACGATTGAAAATGTAGGATTAAAAGAAGGGGAATATGAAGAACTTCTTGATAAAAGAAAGAAAATAGTAAACAGTAAAAAAATCTCCGATAACCTTTCAAAAGCCTATGACCTTATTAAAAAAGGGTATAATGGGCCCTCCTGTGAAGAACTTCTTTCTGATTCTTTAAAAACAGTAGGTGAGATAACATCTTTTGATAATGAACTTTCAAAAATTTACGATAAACTTAATGATGTTTATTATAATCTTTATGATATTTCGGACAGTCTGAGGGATTATATGTCTTCGTTTATGTTCGATGAAAGAGAGATTGAAGAAATAGAAAAAAGAATAGACGAAATAAATGATTTAAGGCGTAGATTTGGCGCTGACTATCAGTCAATAATTAGTTATTATGAAAAAATAACTAAGGAAGTTCAAGAAATAAATCTTACAGACGAAAATCTTAAAAAATTAAATGAGGAACTTACTTTAAAGAAAAAAAATCTTGCCGACCTTTCTTCTAAACTTACATCTAAAAGAACTGTTGCAGGTAAAAAACTTGAGAAAGAAGTTATGATGCACCTTGCTGAACTTAATATGAAAAATTCGGTTTTTGAAGTTAAGATTACAAAAGAAGATAAATTTGCAAAAGACGGAGTAGATAAAGTAGAATTTTTAATAAGTGCAAATGTCGGTATGGAAGCGGGGAAACTTGCAAAAATTGCATCAGGCGGAGAACTTTCAAGAGTAATGCTTGGAATTAACTGCGCACTTCTTGATACTTTTTCGGTTCCGACAATGATTTATGACGAAATTGATACAGGTGTAAGTGGAAGAGCAGCACAAAAAATAGCAGAAAAACTTTACTTTGTTTCTAAAAACCATCAGGTGCTTTGCGTAACCCATCTTGCTCAGATTGCCTCAATGGCAGACGCTCATTACTTAATTGAAAAAAATGTTATAGATAATTCAACTAAAACCAAAGTTATAAAAATGAATGAAAATGAAAAAGTAAATGAAATTGCACGAATTATAGGCGGAGCAAAAATAACTGATAATACAATTCTTAGTGCAAAGGATATGATTGTGCAGTCTTGTAAATATAAACACGGAGAGAAAATATGACAAGTGTTGGTTATGTTATAGATGTAAAAGGTAATATGGCAAAGGTCAGGTTTTTAAGAGAATCAGCTTGTGGTGGTAATTGCTCTTCATGTGCAGGATGTGCGACAAAACCTATAGAAAAGTGGATTGAAAACACTTTGAATGTTAATTGCGGAGATAAGGTAACAGTCAAGACAAGCAGTAATAAAATTCTTTTTTCTGCCTTTATGTTATATATTTTTCCTCTTATTTTGTTTTTTGTGTTTTATATTATTTTTAATATATTTTTAAGTGAAGTTATAAGTCTTGTTACAGGTGTTTTAGCGTTTTTTCTATCGTTTATCATAGCAAAAAAATACGGTAACAAACTTAAAATAGAATATGAAATGGAAAGGCTGGCTTGATTAGTGGACAGAATTACAATATTTGTCGGTCATTACGGAAGCGGTAAAACGGAAGTTGCTGTAAACTATGCAATAAAATTAAAAGAAGAAGGTAACGATGTTATAATAGTTGACTTAGATATCGTTAATGCATATTACAGAACAAAAGATAATGAAGAAATGTTAAATAAAATGGGGATAGAGGTAATTTCTCCATCGTACGCTAATACGAATGTTGATATTCCGTCTTTACCTCCTGATATTTTAAAAGTTTTTGCAAATAAAGATAAAAAAATTGTATTTGATGTTGGTGGCGATGATGCAGGTGCAATTGCTTTAGGACGATTTTTTAGTTATTTTTCACAAGAAAATTACCAAATGTACTCTGTAATAAATACTAAACGACCATTGACGGATAACAAAGAAGATATTATAATAATGATAAGGGACATAAATTTAAATTCCCGATTGCAAATAAAAGGCCTTATCAATAACACCAATTTATCTTATGAAACGAATATTGATGATATATTAAAAGGTGAAGGTATTGTTAAGGATGTATGCGAAGAATTAAATCTGCCTTTTATTTTTACATCTCTTCTTTCGGAGAATGTATCAGAATATAAGAAAAAGTCTGACAGTAAGTTGTTTCCTATAAAGAAATATCTTAACTTGCCATGGCAAATTTAGGAGGTAAAAAAATGGCAAAAATTATTATCAATGAAGAATTGTGTAAAGGCTGTGGACTTTGCACAACGGCATGCCCTAAAAATTTATTGGTGCTGTCGAAAGATAAACTTAACAGTAAAGGTTATCACCCTGCAATGATGACGGATGAGTCAAAATGTATTTCTTGTGCATTTTGTGCTACGATGTGTCCTGATGTTGTAATTGAGGTCAGAAAGGATTGATTATAATGGAAAAAGTACTTATGAAAGGTAACGAAGCGATTGCTGAAGCTGCTATGAGAGCAGGTTGCAGGCATTTCTACGGATACCCTATAACACCTCAGACAGAGGTTTCTGCTTATATGGCAAAAAATATGCCTAAAGTGGGCGGACTATTTATGCAGGCAGAAAGTGAAATCGCTGCTATAAATATGGTTTATGGTTCTGCATCAGCAGGTGTACGTGCCATGACATCTTCATCAAGCCCGGGTATCAGTTTAAAAGCCGAAGGTATTTCCTATATGGCAGGTGCTGACTTACCATGTGTAATATTAAATATTGTAAGAGGAGGTCCCGGACTTGGTGGTATTCAGCCTGCACAGTCTGACTATTTCCAGGCAACTAAAGGTCTTGCTCACGGTGACTTTAATCTTGTTGTTCTTGCTCCGTCTTCAATTCAGGAATGTGTTGACTTGACTATGGAAGCATTTGACATAGCCGACCAGTACAGAATGCCTGTTATGATTATGGGTGACGGTATGCTTGGTCAGATGATGGAACCTGTTTCTTTCGGAGAATACAAAGGAAGAAATCTACCCCAAAAAACATGGGCAACAAATGGTACAGGTTTAAAGAGAAAACATAATGTTATTAATTCACTTTACATAGACCCTGATACATTGGAAAAAACAGTTATTGACAGGGATAAAATGTATAATGAAATTAAAAAGACCGAAGTAAAGTATGAAACCTATAATATTGAAGACGCAGATATTATTATGGTTGCTTACGGTACAATAGGAAGAATTGTTAAAAATGCTATTAATAAAGCAAGAGAAGAAGGCATAAAAGTCGGGCTTATAAGACCTATAACATTATGGCCATTCCCTGAAGAAATAATAAATAAAACAGCTGATACTGCTAAAGCATTCATTTCAGTTGAAATGAGTACAGGTCAGATGGTAGAAGATGTTAAACTTGCGGTTAACGGAAAAGCAAAAGTTGACTTTTACGGAAGAACCGGAGGGGTTATTCCACTTCCTGATGAAATTTTAGCAAAAATTAAAGAAGTTTGGGGAGGTATAAAATAATGAGCGTAGTATTTAAAAAACCAAATGCCCTTACGGACGTTCCTTTTCATTATTGTCCGGGCTGTACTCACGGTATAGTTCACAGACTTGTTGCAGAAGTAATTGATGAATTAGGTATAGAAGGTAAAACTATAGGTATTGCACCTGTTGGATGTTCTGTTTTCGCATATAATTATTTTAATTGCGATATGGTTGAAGCGGCTCACGGCAGAGCGCCTGCAGTTGCTACAGGTGTTAAAAGAGCAAACCCTGATAATATTGTGTTTACATATCAGGGTGACGGTGACCTTGCTGCTATCGGTACAGCAGAAACTGTTCATGCAGCAGGAAGAAGCGAAAATATAACAATAATATTTATAAATAATGCAATTTACGGTATGACAGGCGGTCAGATGGCTCCTACATCACTTGTTGAACAGATAACACAAACAACACCATACGGAAGAAAACCTGAAACTCAGGGTTATCCGATTAAAGTTTGTGAAATGTTATCAACACTTGACGGAACAACTTATGCCGAAAGAGTTGCTGTTAATAATGTTAAAAACATCAGAAATGCTAAAAAGGCAATAAAAAAAGCATTTGAAAATCAGATTAACAAAAAAGGATTTTCAATTGTTGAAGTTTTATCAACCTGTCCTACAAACTGGGGACTTTCTCCTGAGGAAGCACTAAAATGGGTTGAAGAAAAAATGATGCCTGTTTATCCTCTTGGTGTATATAAAGATAGGGAGGATGTGTAATTATGAATCATGAAATTATTATTGCAGGATTTGGTGGTCAGGGTGTTCTTTTTGCAGGTAAATTGTTAGTATATACAGGAATGATTTTTGATAAAGCAGTATCCTGGTTACCTTCTTACGGACCTGAAATGAGAGGCGGAACATGTAACTGCCACATTATACTAAATGATACATCGGTTGGTTCTCCTTATGTTGTTAATCCAACTGAAGCAATTATACTTAATAAACCGTCTTTTGAAAAATTTGAAGCAAGTATCCTGCCGGGCGGTAAATTATTCTATGATAGTTCCTTGTGTGATAATGAACATAAAAGAGATGATATAGAATATATTGGTATCCCTGCAACAACAATGGCTTATGATATGAATGCATCGAAACTTGCAAATATGATTATTACAGGTAAAGTTTTAAAAGAAACAGGAATGTTTAATTTAGAAGATGTATTTACAGCACTATCAAAACTTATTCCGCCAAAAAGAGCAGAGATGTTAGAAATTAACAAAAAAGCAATAGAAAACGGATTCAATTATTAAAACAAAAAGACCAAAGTTTACTTAAATATGTGAACTTTGGTCTTTTTTAGTGTAATATATACATAAAAAAATATACATTTAGTGTTTTTTTATAAAAAATTCATAAAAAAATTATAATATTTCTTGAATTTCTATATATGATATGATAAAATAATCTTATAAAAATATATATACATAAGGAGGAATTTAAGTGTTAAAGAAAATTATTTCAATATCACTGATAATTACTATGATTTTAAGTTTCACAACTGTTGTTTTTGCAGAAGGTTTTTCAGATGTTGATGAAGCAAAATATTCATGGGCTGTAACTCAAATTAACGATATGGCTGAAAAGGGAATAATCAATGGTTATCCTGACGGAACATTCCAACCTGCAAACGGAATTACAAAAATTGAAGCAATGCTTCTTATTTCAAGAATTCTTGGAATAAATAATGATGTATATTCTGATTCATTAGACGATATATATAGTGTATACGAAGAAGAACTTGATAAGTTAAATCTTCAGTATGAAAAAGAAATTGCATTTTTAATATACAAAGGAGTTTTTGCTCTGGGTGAAATAGAAGAAATGGCTGACGAACTTAAAAAGCCATTACTTCGATATGAAGCGGCAGAATACTTAACAAAAGTAATGGATGCAAATGCTGACCTTTCAGATAATGAAACCGGTTTTTCCGATGAAAGCAGTATTCCTGCTTCTTACAGAGCATATGTTAAATATGTAAAAGTTAATGGTATTATGCAGGGTATGACTGAAACTACATTCGACCCTTCATTCCAGGTTAACAGAGCGCAAATGGCAGTTATGTTACATAGAGTTATGGATAAAAAAGAACTTTTATTCATGGAAGGTACATATGAAGGTATTGTAGGAAAACAAATTAATGTTAAACTGTCATCAGGTACAGGAAGTTACGATGTTTCCGAAGCAGATTTTTACAAAAATGATGAAATTTGCGAAAATGATGATATAGTAATCGGAAATAAAGTAATATTGGTATTTGAAAATGCTACATTAAAAAGAGTTGAAACAGTATATATTGCTCCTGAAGTTTCCAAAACTGTTGTAGGGCAGATTAAAGAACTTGTTTTAACATCTGTAAAAACTGTTAAAATAGAAAACAGCGCAACTGATGAAGCGGAAATATATTCAGTATCACCTGAATGTGAAGTTTATGTTGATGGCAATATATCAACATTGTCAGTTTTAAGAACAAAAGATAATTCAAGATTATATATTAATTCAGAAAATATTGTTGTAAGAATTGATGTACTTGATGCAAGTTTTGATTTTGCTGACGGTGTGATTAAGGAAATATCTTATGACGGTTCAAGAATCGATATTTTAAGAAAAGACGGAACTATGGAAACATATTATGTTTCTGACGATATCGTTGTTACAAGAAATTCGAAAGAATCAACTTTATCAAATCTTCTTCCGGGCGATGAAGTAAAATCATGTATCGTAAGATATAATAAAATTGACAAACTTTCTGTAAAGAGTGAAATAGGAAGTTCTTCAGGAACAATTACCGAACTTGTTATCTCTAAACAATCTTCAATTGTTGTTACTAAAAACGGTGTTCCTACAAGATACCCTATAACAAACTCTTTGAAAGTATCTTTAGATGGAAAAGAATGTGAAATTTACGATTTAAGACTTGATATGGTCGCAGAAATTACAACTGACAGCGGAGCAGTTTCTGAAATCAATGTTACATCAGTTGAAGAAGTAGGTCAGATTTCAGGTGTTGTAGAAAATGTAAATGTAAAACGTGGATTTATCGAAGTAAAAACATCTGATAACTCATTAAAACAAGTTTTTGTTACCACTTCAACAAATATAACTCAGGATGGTGCTGTTACTGCTAAAAAAACAATTGAAAATATCCATGAAGGAGATTATGTTGTTGTAGTTGGTAAATCAGTTAACGGAGCATTTGATGCTACCACAATTGTTATTGTTGATTAAAATTAAGGCATAAGGAATTTTGTTCCGATGGCCTAAAAGGAGGATAAACCTATGAAAGATTATACTACTGAAGCGATTAGAAACATTGCACTTGTTGCTCACGGAGGAACAGGAAAAACTAATTTAGCAGAAGCAATGCTTTATAATGCTAAATTGATTGACAGGCAGGGGAAAGTTAGTGACGGTAATACCGTAATGGACTTTGACCAGGAAGAAATTAAAAGAAAAATTTCTATCAATACATCCCTTGCAAGTTTTGAGTGGAATGATTGTAAAATTAATATTATAGATACACCGGGATATTTCGATTTTGTTGGCGAAATGATTGAAGGTACATCTGTTGCTGACGGTGTTGTTATTATGGTTAGTGGTAAATCAGGAGTCCAGGTCGGAACAGAAAAAGCATGGGCAGTTGCAGAAAAAAATAATATCCCTAAAATAATATTTGTTAATGAAATTGATGAAGAAGAAGTTGATTTTACATCTGTTGTAAACCAACTTAAAGATGCATTTGGAAAATCAATTGCACCTTTATACATACCGATAAGAGAAAACGGTAAAGTAATCGGTTTTTATGATGTTATTCACGGCGAAGCAAGAAAATATGTAACAGGCGGAAACGAACCTATGGCATTACCTTCCGAATATGAAGGGGAAGTTAAGGAAAATACTGATATGTTAGCAGAAGCCGTTGCAGAAACAAGTGAAGAACTTATGGATAAATATTTTAATGGCGAAGAGTTTACTAAAAAAGAAATTCTTTCTGCTGTTAAAAAAGGTATTGAAGAATGTTCTATGGTTCCTGTACTATTTGGTTCAGCACTTAAGAATATCGGTATAAAAGCACTTGTTGATGCAATTTGTGAATATTTCCCTGCACCGAACGAAATTAAGCAAAGAAACGCTTATAAACCTGGTACAGATGAAATAATCGAAGTTAATACTGACAGTAATGGTCCTGTATCTATATTTGTATTCAAAACTTTGATTGACCCTTATGTAGGTAAATTAAGTTATTTTAAAGTTATGTCAGGAACTTTGAAAGCTGACTCAACTTTAAAGAATATAAGAAAAGGCGAAGATGAAAGAATTTCAAGATTATTTACAATGTGTGGTAAAAAGCAGATAGAAGTTAAAACACTTTCTGCCGGCGATATTGGTGCAGTAAATAAACTTGCTATTACTAAAACAGGGGATACGCTTTCTGATCCTAAAAATCAGGTTGAATTTGAAAAACTTATTTTCCCTAAACCTGCTTTATCACTTGCAGTTTTACCTAAGGAAAAAGGCGATGAAGAAAAAATCAGTTCAGGTCTTTCTAAATTAAGAAACGAAGACCCAAGTTTTAATTTCTATAATAATACTGAAACGCATCAACTTATTATTTCCGGTATGGGTGAACAACACATTGATGTTATCATAAGTAAATTGAAAACAAGATATGGTGCTGAAGTTACTTTGGCAGAACCAAAAGTTCCTTACAGAGAAACTATCAAGAAAAAAGTTACTGCTGAAGGTAAACATAAGAAACAATCAGGTGGTCATGGTCAGTATGGTCATGTTAAAATTGAATTTGAACCGGGAATGAGCGAAGGATTAGAATTTGCAGAACAAATCTTTGGCGGCAGCGTTCCTAAGAATTATTTCCCTGCAGTAGAAAAAGGACTTTTGGAAAGTATTGAGCATGGTGTACTTGCAGGTTATCCTGTTGTTAACTTGAAAGCAACTTTGTTAGATGGTTCTTACCATCCTGTTGACTCTTCCGAAATGGCATTTAAGATGGCTGCTCATATTGCATATAAGAATGGTTTGGAACAAGCAAATCCTGTTCTTTTAGAGCCAATCGGAAAACTTGTTGTTATCGTTCCTGATCAGTATATGGGAGATATAATGGGTGATGTTAATAAGAGAAGAGGAAGAATTTTAGGTATGAACCCAATCGGTAACGGACTTCAGGAAGTTACTGCAGAAGTTCCTATGGCTGAAATGCATAAGTATGCTATCGACCTTCGTTCTATGACTCAGGCAAGAGGAAGTTTCGAATTTGATTTTGAAAGATATGAAGAAGCACCAAATATGGTAGCAGAAAAAATTATTGCAGAAAGTAAAAAATAATTTATAACAAAAAACCTCACGAATATTTTTCGTGAGGTTTTTAAATTTAATTTAGAAAAATGTTGAAATATGATTTTATATATTGTATAATGATTGATGCTTAGAAAAGATGATTTGAGAGGGAAATACATATGTCAAAATTGAAATCAATGTTATTAACAGTAATAGGAACAATGATAACAGGCTTTGGAGTTGGAGTGTTTTTGACACCTAACAAAATTGTCGGTGGAGGAGCAACAGGTCTTTCAACACTTCTATATCATACATTTGGGTTTGAACCCGGTCTTAGTTTCTTTGTAATAAATATAATATTTTTGGTTTTGGGACTTAAAGTTTTAGGAAAAGATTTTGTTTTAAAAACACTTGTCGGAACATTTTGTATATCAATTTTTGTTCAGATTTTTTCTTATATAAAAGTTCCTGTTTCAAATCTTACATTGGCTACATTGTATGGAGGAGCACTTTATGGGATTGGTATCGGGTTAAGTTTTGCAGCAGGTGCTTCAACTGGTGGTACTGATATATTAGGAAGAATTATTCAGACTAAATTTTCTCATATTCCTATAGGTAAACTTCTTTTATTTGTTGATGGTGTAATTATTACCATATCACTTATAATCTTTAAAGATGTTGAACTTGTACTGTATGGTATTACAGCGCTGTTAATATCAAGTTATACAATAGATTTTGTCATCAGTAAATTAAATGTTTCCCGCCTTGCTTTTGTTATAACAGATAAAGGCGAAGAGATTTCGCGTAAACTTGTAACAACTTCTCCAAGAGGAGTTACTTTAATTGATGTTAAAGGAATGTATACCAATACGGAGAAACAAATGCTTTTTTGTGCATTAAAAGAAAGTGAAGCAGAAGAGTTTCAGAAAAAAATACTGGAAATAGACAATACAGCATTTATAGTATTTTCAGAGTCGCAAAGAATTAAAGGTAATGGATTTTATTTGTATAAATAATTTTATTAATATTTTGTTAAAAAATGCAATTTTTATTGCATTTTTTTATATTTTTTAGTATAATGAATAATGTTGTTTTTCAAAATTTTGAGGTGATTATATGGTAAAAAAATTAACAACACCGGTTGACTTGACAAAGGGAACTCCCTGGAAAGATATTTTGATATTTACTCTGCCGATGCTTATCGGTAATATTGCACAGCAACTTTACAGTACAGTTGACAGTATTGTTGTTGGAAAATATATAGGTGATAATGCTCTTGCTGCAGTAGGCAGTTCACTGCCAATACTTAATATGCTTTTGGTTTTGTTTATGGGTATTTCAGCAGGTGCGGGAATAATGGTTTCTCAGTATTTTGGTGCTAAGAACAGAGAGGCACTTTCAGTAACAATAGGTAATTGTATAACATTAACTTTAATTTCCTGTTTGTTTTTGATTGCTTTGGCAACTCCGTTTATCAAACCTATTCTTATTGCTTTAAATACGCCTGAAGCAATACTTAACGATTGTACGAATTACCTTACTATTTCTTTGGTTGGTATATTTGGTATGGCTTTTTATAATATTTTAAGTGGTATTATAAGAGGTCTTGGCGATTCGTTTTCTGTTCTTATATATCTTCTTGTTGCAACTGTTATAAATATTGTTTTGGATATTTACTTTGTTGCAGGGCTTAAAATGGGAGTAGGAGGCGTTGCTCTTGCAACGGTTATTGCTCAATTTATCTCATCAATTTTATGCCTTATAAAACTTTCAAAAATGAGCGATTGCTTTGATTTTTCACTAAAGTTTTTAAAATTAAAAGGGTTGTTTGTTAAAACTATTGTTCGTTTAGGGCTTCCATCGGGACTTACTCAGGCAATAATGTCATCTGCTATGATTGTTGTTCAGTCTTTAACCAATCAGTTCGGCGAACAGTTTATTGCAGCAAACGTAATTATTATGAGAGTTGACGGATTTGCTATGATGCCAAACTTTTCATTTGGTATGGCACTTACAACTTATGCAGGTCAGAATGTTGGAGCAGGACTTTATGACAGGGTAACAAAAGGTGCGAAACAGGGGACTTTACTTGCAGTTATAACATCAACTTTTATCACTCTTGTTATACTTTTGTTTGGTAAAAACCTAATGGGTATTTTTACCGAAACTGCGTCTTTGGTTGATATGAGTTATTATCTTATGTGTATTCTTGCTGTCGGATACATTGCAATGGCAGTAACACAAAGTTTGTCGGGAATTATGAGAGGTGCAGGGGATACCGTTACTCCAATGTGGATATCTCTTATTACAACTGTATTTTTAAGAATTCCTCTTGCTTACGGAATATCCTATTTAACCCGTACTCCCGAATTACCATTTGGAAGATGTGAATGTATTCAGATTTCACTTGTTGTGACATGGGTTTTAGGAGCACTTATAACATTTATATTCTATAGACACGGAAAATGGAAAACTAAAGCGATTAAATAAGTATTAAAAATGCACCGCAGAAATTATTTCTGCGGTGCATTTTAATATAATAATATTATAAGTTTTGATACAATTTTTTTAATTGATCGTTAAGTCCCTGTAAATCCTCTTTGATAATATCCCATATCAAAATAAGATTTACACCTTCATAATCGTGAACAATTTTATTTCGAAGTCCATACATAACTCTCCAGGGGATTGATGGATTATTTTCTTCAAATTCTTTATCGATTTTGTTAGCAAGTTCGCCAATTTGACTAAGATTAAAAACACAGGCTTCTACAAGAATGGAGTTGTTGACAAAATCTTCATAGTTTACGTCTTTGGAGTAGTTTATAACCTTTGAAATATATTTAATTATTTTTTCAACAATTATTTTATTTTTCATAAATAATCACTCCATCTTTGGAAATTTCATTAAAAATTTTAGAGTTTGGTATTATATGACTTTGGTCAAAAACGTCAACCTCTTTGTCAAGTGCAGAACGCACATCCTCTATTAAACCCACAAATTTCAAACCTCTAAGTCCGCTGTCAAGGAGTAAGTCAACATCACTATTCTGATTGGCAAGTCCTTTAACATACGAACCAAAAAGAATAGCTTTTTTTACACTATGCTTAATAAATATTGGATGTAAAACAGTTTTTATATCATCTATAGTATAAATTGTATCACGCATAAAAATACTCCTTTCACAATCATTTATATTTATTATATATCAAAATTTATATAAAATCAATAGATTATCTTGTAAATAAAGGTATTATATGCGTAAATTTTATAGTAGCATTTTTAGTTATATATAACATCATAAATTTCAGCAGATGGAAGCCAATCAGTATCAGAGAAATTTTTTTCAAAATTTTGTTTGGTTTGAATAGTTTTGCATGGAATAACTAATTTTATTGTTCCGTCTTTGTTAAATTCAGAATGTATAATATAATGAATAAAATCATCTTTGTCTATAAATTCAGACTTATTTCCATCATCATCTAATTTAAAATAGTTTAAAGGTGTAGCAGTAAACCATTTCGCAGGATAAACAGATAAATATATTTTTGCATTTTTATTTATCTTTATTTTGTTTTTAGGTATGATTTCAATAGATAAATTGCAGGTAGTTACATATTGGGTAGTAAAACTATCTATTTTAATTTTTTCCTGAAACATATTAATAACTTTTTGATTAATAATAAAATACTCTGAAAAATTTTCTTTGGTAATATGTTTGTTACTGCAACTTGTCGGTATAAGAAGTAAAATTAATATAATCAGTATCTGAGTAAACTTTTTCATATAATTCTCTCCTAAATTAAAAAATGCGCCAACTAAGGTTGACGCATGAAAAACGCAAACCCCGTTGTCGCCAAACAAACTTAATATTAGTAAATGTTATACACAATAATACTAAAACCAAGTTGGAATTTGCATTTTTTCCAATATCATATGATTTTAATATTATTGTATTACTTTCATAATATACAAATATGAAATAACAGACAGATATTAAGTTTGTTTGGCACTTACTATTATATCATATTTTAATAAAAAAACAATATTTTTTTAAAAATTACTTGACAAATATAAAAGATTATGCTAAAATTTATCATAATTTAAACACTGCGATGCGGAATAGTATGCAAATATTTTCGCCTTGAGAGAGATGCCGGGTGGTGCGAGGCATTGGGAGGATTTTGAGGAACTCACCGCGGAGTGGCTGCTGTGAATTCATAGTAATGGCAGACGGGTACTCCCGTAACAGAGTTAAGATGTGATGGCATCTAAAGAGCATCCTTTTTGGGTGAAAAAGAGTGGTACCGCGGAAACGAATGATTTATTACGTTTTCGTCTCTTTAAGAAAAGCAAAGAGACGAAAGCGTTTTTTTGTTTAAAAATAATTTTTTGAAAGGAGTTTTCGAAAATGAGAACTGTTAACGTTGCAGATATTACACTAAAAAAACTTTCAGAGGAACGTGAAATTTCACTTCTGTTTCGTGAAAAATCTAAAATAGCAAACTGCGCAGATAAAATTGGCGCAGATGTTATAGAACTTCCGCAGATAAAAAATCTTCGTGAAGATACTATTGTTTATAAAACTATTGCGCAAAATATTAAGAACGCTGTTCTTGCCATTCCTGTTGGTTTTAATAAAGAGAATGTTGCATATTCATGGGAATGTATTAAAGATGCGATAAAACCTCGTCTACAGATTGAACTTCCTGTATCAACAATTCAGATGGAATATACATATCACGTTAAACAAGCAGTTATGCTTGAAAAGATTAAAGAACTTATCATTGATGCTAAATCATATTGTAATGATGTTGAATTTGCTGCCCTTGATGCAACAAGAGCAGATGTTGATTTTCTTATTAGTTCTGTTAAAGAAGCAGAGGCAAACGGTGCAACACTTATAACCATTTGTGATAATGCGGGAGTATCAACACCTGAAGAAATTGGTGCATTAGTTTCAAAAGTTGCAGAAAGTGTAAATGTTCCTGTATATGTTCAGGTTTCTGACCGTATTAATATGGGTGTAGCATCTGCTTTTGCGGCAGTTTCAAAAGGTGCACAAGGTATTAAATGCGCTATGGCAGGAAAAGATGTACTGCTTATGGGAGAAATATCTGATGCAATGAGTGTATGTGCCACAAGGATAGATGCAAAAATCAAACTTGATAAAACAAAAATACACTCAAGTATTGACGATATGTTATCAAATATAAACCATGAAAGTTATGAATCGCAAAAAGAGGTCAGTGATAAGAAAAAGATATTACTTGATTCTGATTCTACTATAGCACAGGTTGAAGAGGCAGCCAAAATTCTTGGATACGAACTTTCTGATTCAGATATCGGAAACGTGTATAAAGCGCTTATTAATGTTTGTGAAAAGAAAGGTGCTGTCGGTTCAAAAGAATTTGAAGCTTTAATTGCAAGTTCTGCTATGCAGGCTCCTTCAACATATCATTTTGAATCATATACAACAACAAGCAGTAATGTTTCCAGTTCTATGTCACAGGTAATACTTAAATATAACGATGAAATTATTTGTGGCGTAAGTAATGGCGAAGGTCCGATTGATTCGGCGTTCAGAGCGATAGAGCAGTGTATTGGTCATCATTATGAACTTGATGATTTTCAGGTTCAATCAGTAACGGAAGGGAAAGAAGCATTAGGTTCTGCTCTTGTAAGACTTCGTAATAACGGGAAACTATACTCAGGTAACGGAACTTCAACTGATATTATTGCTGCAAGTATCAGAGCATATATAAATGCACTTAACAAGATAGTTTACGAGGAGGCATAATATGAAAATAGTTTTTTCTACAAAGAATGTAAGTCGTGCTTCGTTCTTGGATACGTGTCGTTATGCTTTTGATTATGGATTTTGCGGTTTTGAAATATATGACGCAATAAAAGAAAGAAACTCTCATTATGACAGTATTTTAAGACGAGAACGTATATCTGACACAAAAAGAAAACTTGTTAACAGAAATCTTTCAATATCTGCACTTCGTATGCCTGATTCAATAGATAGCGAAAATACTACACCTGAATTAATTTTAAAATATGTGGATATGGCTGCAACTTCAGGAATTGCTAATGTGATTTTGTATATTGATAAAGAGATTTCCAATGAAATTCTTAACGAAAAAATTCATCTTGCTGTAAAAAAAGCAGAAAATTCAGATGTTAATATTTTGTTTGAAACAGTAGGATACCTTGCAAATACTGAAAAAGTCATTGATATTATCAATTATCTTTCCTCAGCTGCAGTTGGTGTTTCCTGGAATGTTAGAGGTACATATTTCGGTAAAGGAGAGTCCTCTGAATCAACAATTAAAACACTTGGAGCATATATAAAATACGTTCGTCTTGGCGATATGAAAGACGGGAAAACTGTTCTTATTGGCGAAGGGGAACTTGATGTTGAGAAACTTATCAATGCACTTTCGTCATTAAATTATGAAGGATATATTTGTGCAGCATGGAATGAAGAAATAAATGATGCAGATATTGTGCTGACACACTTTGCTAATTATATTTCAAAACTCAACCGTGAGAAAAAAACTTATGAACACGCATATTATAACAGAGATAAGACTGGTACTTTTGTATGGAAAAAGTATGATGTTATTGATTTGACTTTCTCTCAGGTTTTAGATACAATGGCTGAAACTTATCCTGACCAGTATGCTTTTAAATATCCTACACTTGATTATACAAGAACTTATGAGCAGTTCAGACGAGATGTTGACGAATGTGCGGCAGCCTTAATTTCGCTCGGTGTGAAAGCGGGCGACCATGTTGCAGTATGGGCAACAAATGTTCCTGAATGGTTTATCACATTCTGGGCAACAACAAAAATCGGCGCAGTTTTGGTTACCGTTAATACTGCCTATAAAATTCACGAAATCGAATATCTTTTAAAACAATCAGATACACATACACTTGTAATGATTGAATATTGCAAAGATATAAACTATAAAGAGATTATAGAAGAACTTTGTCCAGAACTTAAAACATTGGAAGCAGGTAAACCTTTATATTCAAAAAATCTGCCATTTTTAAGGAATGTTGTTACAGTTGGCTTTTCAATGGATGGATGTTTAACATGGGAGGAAATGCTGTCCCGTTCTTCACTTGTTCCGCTTAATGAAGTAAGAAGACGTGCATCGCTTGTTAAACCTGATGATGTATGTAATATGCAGTACACATCAGGAACAACAGGTTTCCCTAAAGGTGTTATGCT
The DNA here is from genome assembly GCA_015068525.1 of Oscillospiraceae bacterium. NCBI lineage: Bacteria > Bacillati > Bacillota > Clostridia > Eubacteriales > Oscillospiraceae > Oscillospiraceae bacterium. The sequence goes on from SVKJ01000003.1 coordinate 86,422, forward strand.
TACCCACAGAAATATCGTTAATAACGGTAAAACTATCGGTGACAGAATGGATTTATCAACAGCAGACCGTATGATGATTCAGGTTCCTATGTTCCATTGTTTTGGTATGGTTCTTTCTATGACATCTACTATGACGCATGGTGGTACGCTTAGTCCTATACCTTACTTTTCGCCTAAGTCATCTTTAGCATGTGTTAACGATGAAAAGATAACTTGCTTTAACGGCGTTCCGACAATGTTTATTGCAATGTTTAACCATCCTGATTTTTCTAAAACTGACTTTTCATATATGAGAACAGGAATTATGGCGGGTGCTAACTGTCCTGCTGATTTAATGCGCCGTGCAGCCGATGAAATGAATATGCGTGAAATTATATCTGTTTATGGGCAAACAGAAGCATCACCCGGATGCACTATGGGAGAAGTAAACGAAGATATTGACCATCGTGTTGAAACTGTAGGAAGCGCTTTTCCTGGAATTGAGTGTAAAATCATAGATCCTGAAACAGGGGAAGAATTGCCTGACGGAGAAAGCGGAGAATTTGTTGCAAGAGGATTTAATATAATGAAAGGGTATTATAAAATGCCTGAAGCAACATCTTTGGCTATTGATAAAGACGGATGGCTTCACTCAGGGGATATTTGTTTAAGAACACCTGACGGATATTATAAAGTAACCGGAAGATTAAAAGATATGATTATCCGTGGTGGAGAAAACCTGTATCCAAGAGAAATTGAAGAGTTTTATCTTACAAATCCAAAAGTCCGTGATGTTCAGGTAGTTGGTGTGCCTGATGAAAGATATGGAGAAGAGTGCTGTGCATGGATTATTCTTCATAAAGGGGAAACTGCTGACGAAAATGAAATGCGTGAATTTGGGAATGCTTCTATTGCAAGGCATAAAGTACCAAGATATTTTATATTTACAAACGAGTTTCCTATGAATGCAGCGGGCAAAATATTAAAATATAAAATGCGTGACGACTCAGTAGAAAGATTAGGGTTAAAAAAATAATTTAAATATTTTTAAAAAATACTTGACATTTTCAAATTAGGGAGTATAATAGTATTAAATTTGAATATCACAAATAACGACTATGACGAGGACGGTCGGATTGTGAAACCTGGAGAGAGTTGCCGGTTGGTGCGAGGCAATGGCGGAACTTTCCAATGACTTATCACCTCTGAGTCGAAGGACCGAAAAGTTTTGGCTTAGTAGATTCCTTCCGTATTGCTGCGTAAAGGCAAAGGGCTTGTTAGAGTCCGGTAAGTGACGGAAATTGTTTTCCGTAATTTGAGTGGTACCGCGGGTTGATATAACTCGTCTCAATAGTTTTTGAGGCGAGTTTTTTGTTTTATTCAAATTAGTAACCAAATAACTAATTTGTCATGAAAATGAAAGGAGACAAAACAATGGATTACAGTTTGAAAGAAGTTGCAGGAAGAATTAAAGACTTAAGAGAAGCAAAAGGGTTTACGCAGGAAGAACTTGCTAAACTAACAGGTGTATCTTATGAAGATTACAAGGTTTTAGAACAGGGAGAAACAGACTTTAGTTTTACATTTATTTATAAATGTGCAAAAGCCTGCGGAGTTGAAGTTGTTGATTTATTAGAGGGTACAAGTACAACACTTAAATCTTTTGCTATTACAAGAAAAGGCGAAGGACTGAAGATACTTAAGAAACACGGCGTTGAATATAACAATCTTGCTCCAAAATTTAAAGAAAAGTTAGCAGAACCATTTTTAGTTAAATTTCCTTATATTGAAGAAGAACAAAATCAACCTCTTAAATTAAGTTCACATAAAGGTCAGGAATTTGATGTTATTGTTAAAGGTTCACTTAAAGTTCAGGTAGGAAGCCATATAGATGTTTTAAATGAAGGCGATTCAATCTTTTATAACAGTACAATTCCTCATGGTATGATTGCAGTAAGCGAGGGTGGTTGTGAATTCCATGCAGTTGTATTAAATCCTCAGGATGGTAATGTGAGCGAAGAATATCCTGAAGTACCGGTTACTGTTTCTAAGGTTTCTGATAAAAAAGCAAATTACCAAACGGTTGCAGATAAATTTATTGAATCTTCTTATGATGAAAACGGCGTATTTAACGGTATTAAATTTAAAAATGATGACACATTCAATTTCGCATTTGATTGTGTTGATGCTATCGCAAAGAAAAATCCTGATAAACTTGCTATGATGTGGGTTGCAAACGATAAAACTGACAGGAAATTTACCTTCAGCGATATGAAAAAATATTCGGCAAAAACTGCAAATTACTTTGAATCACTTGGAATTAAAAAAGGCGATACTGTAATGCTTGTACTTAAAAGACATTATCAGTTCTGGTTTGCAATGCTTGCGCTTCATAAAATCGGTGCTATCGCAATCCCTGCAACCAATCAACTTGTAGAACACGATTTTACTTATAGATATAAAGCAGCAAAAGTAAAAGCAGTAGTATGTACAGCAGATGGAGATGTGTCAACTGAAGCAGAAAAAGCCGCAAAAGAATTTCCTGATATGATTAAAATTTTAGTCGGCGGTAAGAAAGATGGATGGAATGACTTTAATGTAGAAATGGAACGTTTCAGTACTCATTATTACAGAACTGAAAATACTCCATGCGGTAACGATCCGATGCTTATGCTCTTTACATCGGGTACAACAGGATATCCAAGAATTGCAACACATTCATATAAATATGCACTTGGGCATTATCCAACAGCAAAACATTGGCATAATGTAAACCCTGACGGACTTCATTTTACGATTTCTGATACCGGTTGGGGTAAAGCACTTTGGGGTAAACTATATGGTCAGTGGTTGTGCGAAGCGGCAACATTTACCTATGACTTTGACAGATTCCATTCGGAAGATATCTTACCTATGTTTGCAAAATATCATATAACAACATTCTGCGCACCACCTACAATGTATCGTTTCTTCATTAAAGAAGATTTGTCAAAATATGACCTTTCTTCTATCGAATATGCAACAACAGCAGGCGAAGCATTAAATCCTGAAGTTTTCAATCAGTTCAAGAAAGCAACAGGTCTTACTATTATGGAAGGTTTCGGTCAAACTGAAACAACATTATCTATTGCAAACTTTGTTGGTTCAACACCTAAAATTGGTTCTATGGGACGACCAAGTCCGCTTTATGATGTAGTTGTTCTTGATCCCGATGGCAATGAATGTAAAGTCGGAGATACAGGCGAAATCTGCATCCGTACTAAAGAGGGAACACCTTGTGGTTTGTTTATAGGATATTATCTTGATGAGGATAAGACAAATGAAGTATGGTATGATGGATATTATCATACAGGAGACCAGGCAACAATGGACGAAGATGGATATCTTTGGTATGTTGGTCGTATTGATGATGTAATCAAATCATCAGGTTACCGTATCGGTCCTTTTGAAATCGAAAGCGTTATCATGGAACTTCCTTACGTATTAGAATGTGCAATAACTCCTGTTCCTGATGAAGTAAGAGGGCAGATTGTAAAAGCAACAATTGTTCTTGTAAAAGGAACTAACGGAACAGATGAACTGAAAAAAGAAATTCAGGAATATGTTAAAACACATACTGCTCCATATAAATATCCAAGAATAGTTGAGTTTGTAGATGAACTTCCAAAAACAATCAGCGGAAAAGTAAGAAGAGTCGAAATCCGTAAGAACGATTTGGAAAAAATGGGGAAATAATTGATATAAATACAAAAAATTCTTTACAAATTTTATAAATAAGTATTGACAAAAATGGATTACAAGTGTAAGATAAAAATAACTTACAAATGTAATCCATTTTTTAAAATAAAGGAGGAATTAAGAGTGAACAAAAATATACCTCAAATATCAGAGGCAGAAATTGAAGTTATGAAAGTATTGTGGGAAAAAGGGGAAGCGACTGCTAAAGAGATAGTTAATGAAATTGAAAAAACAAATGAATGGAAACCTAAAACAATACAAACACTTATAACAAGATTGGTTGGGAAAGGAGCAATCAAAACTGATAAAATTAATGCAAAATCTTACATTTATTTTGCTAATATTACCAAAGAGGAATATCAATCTTATGCTAATAAAAGTTTTATGAAAAAATTATATAATGGTTCTTTGAATTTGATGCTCTCTTCATTTATAAAGAATGAAAGATTATCTGAAAGTGATATACAAGAACTAAGGAAAATTTTGGAGGAAAAACAAAATGAATATAAACAGGATATTTGATTTTGTTTTAACTTCCAGCGTACATGGAAGTATTGTAGGTTTTATTATCTTTTTAGTAAGTAAATTTACAAATAAAATTATTCCTTATAAATTTAAAACTTTCTTGTGGTCTATTTTTATTATAAAAATCTTTTTGCCGAACGGACCTGAGAGTAAGGTAAGTGTTTTTAATGAACAATTTTTTTATAACGCAAACAATTTTAAAGAAATTGTTTTAGACAATATGGGAACTTCCGTGCATACGGGAACTTCAAATTTAAATATTTTTCCACTTATATGGTTTTTAGGCTTTATCATTATATGTTTATGGCTTTTAATATCTAATGTAATATTAAACATAAAATTAAAGACATATCATAAGCCTGTTAACGAACGAATTTATAATATTTTTAATAACTGTAAGAAAAATATGAAGGTTAAAAGGGAAATAATACTTGTTAATCAATCTTTTGTAAAGAGTGTTTCTCTTTTTGGATTGTTTTTTCCAAAAATACTTATAACAGATAAGTTGCAAAATTATGAAGACAGAGAAATTGAATATGTATTTTATCATGAACTATCCCACTATAAAAGAAAAGATATATTCGTAAATTATCTTGTTACTTTTATACAGGTAATACATTGGTTTAATCCTGTTATACATATAATCACAAAATTTATAAGGGAAGATATAGAGTTTTCAACTGATGAGAATACTTTGGCTAAGATTAAGCCTTCCGAACACAAAAGATATGGTTTGCTTCTTATTTCAATGCTTGAAGAGTATTCTAAAACTTTCACTCCAAAGATTTTAAACGTTGTTGATTCTGAAAAACAAATTAAAAAAAGAATTAAGAGAATAACAAGTTATAAAGAAAGTAGCATATTTAGTATTATTATATTAGTGTTTTTAATCATAAGTCTTTCATTTCTAACTTTGACAACAGGAGTTTGTGAAGAATCAGTAGAAACTATTGTAGAAAATATTACAGCTGTTGAAAAAAATATACATACATATCAGGAAAATAACATTACAAAAAAAGTTAAGATACCAAAAAAAGAACAAGAAATCACAAAAGAGATTTTAAAGGAGGAAAGTACCACTGAACATGTAGAAGAATTAAATACCTCATATGAAAGTGTACCTGTCAAAAATATTCAAAATCCGGAAGCCACAACAAAATCGCTTCTTCCGGGTACTGATATAAATATATTGCTAAATGACGTTTTGTCAACAGGTAAGAGTATAAAAAAATCATCGTTTGTTGATTTGAGAGATTACTGCACAATAAAGGATTATTCCATCAAGGAAAATGAGTCTGTTGTTTTGGGAACATATATCCCTGATTCTAAAAACAGTATATCAATATATTTAAATTCTGATAATAGTCAGAGGATAAATATTATGCTGTTAAAAAATTCTGATATGGTAATTAATGCATCGGTTAAGCCATCTAAAACAAATTTGTATCTATTTACAGGGCTTAATGAAGGAGAAAAATACGAATTGCTTTTAGTTCTTAAACCAAACAGTCAATATACAAATTATGATACTTCTGGTTCTATTTTAATTTTTTAGGAGGGTTAATGCTATGAAAAAAATTATTTCTTTAATAATTGTTGTTATATTATTTAATGTTATTGCTTATGCTGATTACAGTTTTTCAAATGAGAATTTAAGTTATGTTAAGGAAATTCCTAATGAAGGACTTAAATATGAGATTTTCTCTGAAAACGGAAAGTATGGAATGAAAAAGTATGGTAATATTATTATTCCTGCTATTTGGGATGAGTTTGGAACTGATAACAGACCTGCGTATCCACCTTATGGTGATTTTTCTCACATTGCAGTTAGAGATAATGAAAAATGGGGTGCTGTAAATGAAAAAGGGGAAATTATTATACCAGTAATATACAAGGAAGTTGTTATACAACCAAAAATTACTGACAGATTTGAAATAAGAGTTCAGGACTTTAATGATAAATATGGTTTCGTTGATTATAATGGGAAAATAATTGCAGAATGTAAATATGATTATTGCGAAAGTAGTTTTATTGATGGAATGTGTGTAGTTGGAAGAGATTTCGGATATACAGTTATAGATAAAGAAGGCAATGAACTTATGCCTTTGATTTCAGAGAAGTTAACTTACTATAATGGCAAATTTGTTGTTGAAAAAGAAGAGGGAAGTTATATATTAGATAAAAATGGGAATATATTGTTAAAAAGTGATTATGATTATTTATGCCCTACAAGTGTAAATACTGTTATAGCAACAAAAAATAATAAACAAGGTTTGATAGATTTTAGCGGCAATATTCTTATTCCTTTAAAATATAATGCAGTTGTTTTTATGGGAGAAAAAAATATCTATTTAGCAATGGATAACACCTATGACTATTATTATGATATAAATTTAAATTTAATTAGAGAACCAAGTGAAAAAATGAGTTCACATCATAGTGGCAATGATAATTTATTAACTTTTAAGAAGAATGGGAAAATAGGTATTATTACAACTGACGGAAAACAAATCGCACCATGTATATATGAAGATTTTTATTCACGTGATGGTTATTTTATGGTAAGGCTTAATGGACTTGTGGGAATTTTAAACCCTGATGGTACATATCATACTTATCCAACAATTCGTATGGAGGCATTATATAATACCGAACATTTGGGAGATGGTTTTTTTGCTGTAATGTTATCGCCACGTAAATGGGCTGTTTTAAATAACAAAGGAGAGTTCATAACAAGACCTGTTTTTCCAGAGGTTAATGTTATTGATAATAAAATTGTAGTATCTGATAATTCCAAGTGGTATGAAATTAAATTTGAAGATAAAATAACACCTGTTAATAATTCTTCCTATATGACAGAACTTTACGAGAAAGAAATAAACTATTTATCGGAAAAAGGGATAATAATAGGTAATGAAAACGGAGAATTAAATCTTTATAATCAGATTACAAGAGCAGAATTTTTAACTATGATAATTCGTTCGTTGTCCTGTGATATTAAGGAATGTGATGCTGTATTTTCTGATATTTCCAATCATTGGGCAAAAAATATAGTTATGAAATGTTATAATGCAGGTATTGTAAAAGGTTATGAAGACAATACATTTAAACCTGACCAGATTATAACCTATGAAGAAATGTTGCAAATTGCTATAAGAAGTATGGGCGTCCCTGATTATATTATAACACGAGAAAATTCCATTTTTCCCATTGCGAAATATGCAAAACTCCTTCCAGTAAATACTACATTTTCAAGTAATGAAACAATTCTGAAAAATAAAGCATGTGTTATAATTTACAATCTTATTAATACTGATATAACTAAAGATGATATAATAAATTATAAGCCTAATATAGTATATAATCTTGGAAATTAGTAAAAATTGTCTTCAAGTGTGAAATTGATAAAGAGTAGTAATGAAATATCAATTAAAATAAGATTTTTCATTATCCATCAAAAAATCCTTTTGTATCAAATAAATAATGAATAGTACAAAGAAAAAACCGTCGATGACTCGACGGCTTTTTTCTTTGGCACCCTCAACGGGAATCGAACCTGTAACTGCCCCTTAGGAGGGGGCTATTATATCCATTTAACTATGAGGGCAAATATTTAATTTTTTAAAATAGCCCCCTCCTAAGAGAGTTTAAAAAAGGGGCTATTATTCTGAGCGCAGCGAATAACAAGGTTCACAAAGTGGTTCAGTTATATTAAGTCATTTTTTATAATGTCATCATAAGTTTCTCTTTTTACAATAAGTTTATCTTGTCCATCTTTTAACATAACAACAGGTAAACGTGGAATTCTGTTATAATTACTTGCCATTGAAAAGTTATAAGCACCGGTTGAAAATACACATAGTATATCGCCGACTTTTGTTTCTTGCAACATTATATCTTTTGCAATAATGTCGCCTGATTCACAGCATTTTCCGGCAACTGTAACCTTTTCATTTTGTGGGTTACCTGCTTTATTTGCAATCATTATAGAGTATTCTGCTTCGTATAAAGCATAGCGTGGATTATCTGCCATACCACCATCAACAGAAATATATTTTCTTACATCTTTAATATCTTTGACAGCACCGACAGTATACAAAGTAACACCTGCTTCGCCGACTATTGAACGTCCCGGTTCCATAAGAATTTTAGGTTTTTGAATATTTTTTTCTTTGCAGACTGAATTAACAACTTCAGAAACTTTTTTTATATATTCACCATACTCAATCGGGTCGTCTTCGCTTGTATATTTTATACCAAACCCACCGCCAAGATTAAGTTCTTTTATTTCAATATTATACTTTTCTTTAATATCGGAAATATAGTTTAGCATAACCTCTGCAGTTTTGCAAAAAGGGTCTATATCAAAAATTTGTGAACCTATATGGCAGTGAACACCGACAAAATCAATGTTTGAACATTTTTTTATATCCTCTATAATATCAAATGCCTCGCCGTTTTCTAAAGCAAACCCAAATTTTGAATCAATCTGACCTGTCATAATAAAATCGTGAGTATGTGCGTCAATACCGGGTTTTATTCTTATAAGAATTGAAACTCTTTTGTTTAGCTTTTTTGCAATAGAGTCAATATTGTTAAGTTCATAAATATTATCAACAACGATTCTTCCTACATTGCTTTTTATAGCAAACTCAAGTTCATCGTAAGTTTTATTGTTTCCGTGAAAATAAATTTTTTCGGAGGGGAAATCTGCTTTTAGCGCAGTATATAATTCTCCGCCTGAAACAACATCAACTCCAAGACCTTCTTCGTTTGCAATTTTATATATATAAAGACAGGAAAATGCTTTTGAGGCATATAGTACAAGTCCGTCATCATAATTTTCTTCCAGTGCTTTTTTATATGCTCTGCAATTTTTCCTTATTAAATCTTCGTCCATAAGATATAAAGGTGTTCCATATTTTTTTGCCATGTCGACAGTATCGATTCCTGACATTGTTAAATGGTTATTTGCATTTATATCAAAAATGTTATTTATCATAAGTTTCACCTCATACTGTAATATTCTAACACATTTAAAAGAAGATTACAATATTTTTTTATTAAGAAAAGTATTTTAATAATCCGTTTTTTATTGTTTCAGCGATTTTTTCCTGATATTTATCACTCATCAACAGTTGCTCTTCGGTTGGATTAGATATAAACCCACATTCAATAAGACAGGCTGGGATTTTAAGATTTGAAAGAAGATAAATTTCTTTTCCCGAAGGCTTAATCTGCCGTTTGTTATTTGGGTTTAGAGAATTTTTAAGTTCTTCTCTGAGTATAGAAGCAATTTCCTTACTTTCGGGATTATTCTTTGAATAAAAAATTTGTGCACCGCTTTGTGAATTATCTTCAAAATAATTCATATGTATACTTATAAAAATTGCATTATTATAATTTTGTGCAATTTTAATTCTGTTGTCAAAATCCGTTCTTTTTCTCTTTTTTTGTTGATTTTTGTCACAAAGCATAATATCCGTATCTCTTGTCATAACAACGTTTATTCCTGAATTTAAAAGTTTTTCTTTTAATTTTAGTGCAATTTTTAAATTAAGGTCTTTTTCTTTTATGCCCGTTACTCCAACTGCACCACCATCTTCTCCGCCATGTCCCGGGTCTATTACTATAACGTTTGATGTGACTGATGTAACCATTGATTTCTGATATGAATTATAAATAAAGGAACTCATAATAAAAACGAACATTAAAGAAAAGGTAAGAATAATACTTTTTTTATTTATAACATAAAACATATAACACACCTCAAAACAAATATATGTTTTTTAAAAAATATAATTCTATAAATTTTGAATATTTAAGATTTGTCCATCATATTATTTAGTAAAAAAACAAATCCTGGAGGTTAAGAAAAATGGAATATCAAAAAGAAAATATGAGCATTTTAAAAACTGTTTCAAAAACAGCACAAACAAAGAATTATGAATGGGATATCATTGTTCCTGATTCAAAGCCTGATATTGCAACTATAGTAAGCACAGACGGACTTGTTAATATAACGGGAAAAGAAATAATGCAGGATAGGGTAGTTATAAACGGAAATGTTAAAATCACTATACTTTATATTTCATCTGATGATTCAAAAAGTATAAAAAGTATTGAGAATATACAGAATTTTAATTGCGTATTGGAACTTAAAGATTTAAGACAAAATATGGAATTAAATATCTATGCTTTTGTAAATAAAATTTCATCAAATATGTTAAACAGCAGAAAAATAAATGTCGAGTCTGTCATTGATTTTCATGGTATCGCATACGACAATGAAGAAATATCATATATTGAAAAGATGGAGGAAGAAAATGTAGAATATAAATCAAAAGAAATTAAAACAGAGAGAATGGCATCTTATTTTGAAAATTCTTTTTCTTTTAATGAAAATATTGAAGTTCCTGTCGGAAAGTCAAGTATCACCGAAATATTAAAAATCAAACCTGAATTTTTGGTTAAGGATATCAAATTTGCAAATAATAAAATTGTATTAAGAGGAAATATCTTATTTTCGACAGTTTATTTAAGTGATACAGATGACGATCCTGTGCAATTTATGACAAATGAAATACCAATAAATGAGATTATTGACTGGAAAGATATTAATGAGGATTCAATATTCGATTATGATGTTTTTGTAAGTAATTTTAATTACATATTAAGAGATAACAGTGACGGAGAAAAAAGAATTATAAAAGTATGCGGTGATATACTTATAAAAGGCAAAACTTATGAAGAATTATTGATTTGTCCTATTGTTGATGCATACAGTCTTAAAAGCAATCTTAATCTTCAAAAGAATTTGTTTAATTACGAAGAAATACATCACAGGCTTTCAGGTCAGTTTTCCTTGAAAGAAACAGTAACTTTTAATAGTTTAAAAGATATTCAGAAAGTACTTCTTCTCGAAATAAAAGAAGATGTGGACAGTGTAACAATAACATCGGGAGTTATAAAAATAAAGGGAAATATTGCCGTTTCAATGCTCTATATATCAACAGATGGTGAAGTTTGTATGGCTAAATCTTTAGTTCCTTTGGAATATAATGTAAATACTGATGTTGATTCTTCCGAAGCATTATGCGATTTGAAACTTCAGATTGATTCTTTTTCTTATAATATTGTTTCTTCAGATGAAATAGATTTAAGAATAAACTTAAGTTATAAAATCATAATAAAAAATCATATTTCTCAGGAAATAGTTCATGATATAGAATGTGATAAAACAAACTGTAATTATGAAAAACATGGTATAACTGTTTTCTTTTGTGATGGTAATGAAAACTTGTGGGACATTGCCAAAAAGTATAAAACAACAGTGAAAGATATTGCTTTGGCCAATGAACTTGACGATAATATTGTTGTGAAAAAAGGAATGAAATTATTAATTCCATAGAGGATAATATGAAACATACAAGAGCATATGTAATAAATATAAAAAAAGTGATTATATATATAGCGATAACTGCTAGTGTTTTTTTAAGTATTATTTGTATAAGTACAAATATAAAAAAAGAAATTTTTATAAATAAACTTATTGAATACAGCATTTCGACAAACAGAATAAAAAAAGAAATTCCTGTCCTTAATAAAAATGTGAGCGAATATAAACCTGTTACACTGATTAAGATTTTAAGTTTTATATTTAATGAGAATCTGGAAAAACCTTCAAACATTTTTTCTGATAAAATTGGTTTTATAAAATCGGTAAAAAACAAACTTAGCGAACAATATAATTTTGTTAATGAAAGTAATAATTACTATATACCTAAAATCTTTAAGAGTATTTTAAAAGATGATAATATAACTTATAATCCCGCAACTGAAACAACTATAAATTCTGTTAAAAAAAGTGGAAATATTCTTGAAAGAAAAGGGATTATCGTTGATAACAAAACAACGTACAGTTTAAATCTTTTAAATCTCTATAATGAAAAATTAACCTTAAACAAAGTAAAGGGAAAACCACAGGTTTTAATAGTTCATACTCATGGCAGCGAAAGTTATAATCCGACTGACAGAAGTCAGGATATAAATAATAACATTGTACGTGTTGGCTCAGAAATGGCAAAAGTTTTTAAGGAAAATAATATCGAAGTTATTCATTCTGAAAAAATGCACGATATTCCCAAATTTAACAACTCATATAAAAATTCGCTTTTAACAGTTAACGAAATGCTTGAAAAGTATCCAAGTATTTGTGTTGTTCTTGATGTTCACAGAGATGCAATGATAAGTGAGTCGGGCGAGGTTTTTAAAGTTGTTAAAGAAGCGAACGGAGTTAAATATTCTCAGGTAATGTTTGTTGTAGGAACAAATCAGGGGGGACTTACTCATAATAACTGGAAAGAAAATCTTAAATTTGCTATGCATTGTCAGGAAAAAATAAATGACATTATACCTAATCTTGCGCGGCCTATAAATTTAAGGCAGGAAAGATTTAACCAGCATACAACAAATGCATCTTTGATAATTGAGGTGGGAACTAATGGCAATACGTTAATTGAGTCGGTTAACTCGGCTGTTATAACTGCTAAAGCAATTTCAGAAGTGTTAAATTCATATTAGTATGAAAACAGGTGTTAAAAATAACATCTGTTTTTTTGTTTAAAAAAGTTAAAATATTAACAAAATAAGTATTTACTATTTTAAAAAAGGGTGTTATAATGTATTATGTAAAAATTTGTAAAGGAGTAGGGGAATTATGAGTAAAATTGATTTTAACATTGCTGACAAAATACTTGATTCTTATAACAGAAATCAATCTTCTCTTATTGCTATTATGCAGGATCTTCAGGCAGAGTTTCATTATTTACCTGAAGAAATTCTTGAATATATTGCAAAAGGTTTGGATATAAGTATTGCGAAGGTATATGGAGTAGCCACTTTCTATGAAAATTTTTCTTTGGAACCAAAAGGAAAATATATCATTAAAATATGCGATGGTACAGCATGCCACGTAAGAAAGTCTATTCCTATTTTGGAAACATTAAGAAAGGAATTAGGTCTTTCAGATAAAAAGCACACAACTGATGATATGCTCTTCACAGTTGAAACCGTGTCTTGTCTGGGCGCTTGCGGTCTTGCACCTGCTGTTATGGTAAATGATACAGTTCACGGTTCTATGACTCCTGAAAAAGCAATAGAAATGCTTGAAAAAATCAGAGAGGAGGAAAAGAATAATGGCTAAGTTAAACAGTTTGAAAGAATTAAATGATTTAAGAGAATTTGCTGTAAATTCTTTGAACAAACAAAAGAAAAAGGTTCTTGTTTGTTGTGGGACAGGCTGTGTAGCCGGAGGTTCTCTTATTATTTATGATAAAATTAAAACAGCATGTGAAAAAAATAATATTGATGTATGCGTTGAGTTAGAACATGAGCCACATGAAAATAATATTGGCTTAAAGAAAAGCGGATGCCACGGTTTTTGTGAAATGGGACCTCTTCTTAAAATTGAGCCAATGGGTGTTCTGTACATAAAAGTAAAACCTGAAGACTGTGATGAAATTATCGAAAAAACAATTCTTCACGATGAAATTATTGACAGGCTTTTATATAAACTTGATGGTAAAACATATCAGAGTCAGGAAGAAATTCCGTTTTATAAAAAGCAAACCCGTATGGTACTTGCAAACTGCGGTCAAAATGATGCAGAAGATATTTTAGAATATATTGCAAAAGGCGGATATACTGCTTTGGAAAAAGCACTGTTTAAAATGACTCCTGATGATATATGTAATGAAATTGAACTGTCCAAACTTCGTGGAAGAGGGGGCGGTGGTTTCCCGACTGCAAGAAAATGGAAACAAGTTCAAAGGCAGGAAGAACCTCAGAAATATATAGTTTGTAATGGTGACGAAGGTGACCCTGGTGCATTTATGGACAGAAGTATTATGGAAGGCGATCCTCATAAGATGTTAGAAGGTATGATGATTGCAGGGATTGCAACAGGTGCTTCTGAAGGTTATGTTTATGTAAGAGCGGAATATCCTCTCGCAGTTAAAAGACTTAATATTGCAATAGAAAAAGCAAGAGAAACAGGATTGCTTGGTAAAAATATACTTGGCTCTTCATTCTCATTTGATATTCATGTAAATAAAGGTGCCGGAGCGTTCGTTTGCGGAGAAGGAAGTGCTCTTACAGCGTCTATTGAAGGTTCAAGAGGTATGCCTCGTGTTAAACCTCCAAGAACTGTTGAAAAAGGTTTGTTCGGTAAACCAACAGTGTTAAATAATGTTGAAACTTTTGCAAATGTTCCGCTTATTATCGCAAATGGTGCAGATTGGTATAAAACTTTAGGTACTGAAAACAGTCCTGGTACCAAAGCATTTGCTTTAACAGGAAACGTTGTTAATACAGGACTTATCGAAGTTCCTATGGGAACAACACTTAGAGAAGTTATTTTTGATATCGGTGGAGGTATTAAAAACGGTAAGAACTTTAAAGCAGTTCAGATAGGCGGTCCTTCGGGAGGTTGTTTATGTTTACCGCATGAACATCTTGATTTACCGATGGATTTTGACTCTCTTAAAAAAGTTGGCGCTATGATAGGCTCAGGCGGTCTTGTTGTTATGGATGACAGTACCTGTATGGTAGAAGTATCAAGATTTTTTATGAACTTTACTCAAAACGAATCTTGTGGTAAATGTGTTCCTTGCCGTGAAGGTACAAAGAGAATGCTTGAAATCTTAGAAAGAATTGTTGCAGGTAACGGTACTGTTGAAGATGTTGAAATGCTTGGGGAATTATCCGATACTATTTCAAGTACTGCTCTTTGCGGTCTTGGAAAAACTGCTTCTTTCCCTGTGCAGAGTACACTAAGATACTTTAAAGATGAATATATTGCACATGTTGTTGATAAAAAATGTCCTGCAGGCGACTGCCAGGCGCTTAAAAATTACTATATCGATAAAGATTTATGTAAAGGCTGTTCTAAATGTGCAAGAAATTGCCCTGTAAATGCTATATCAGGCGTAATCAAACAACCGTTTACTATTGATACGAAAAAATGTATCAAGTGTGGTGCTTGTGTAGATAATTGTGCCTTTAATGCAGTTAAGGAGGGGTAATTATGGCTAAGGGAATTATGTATATAGATGGCAGAAGAGTTGCTTTTGACGGAGAAAAAAATGTTCTTCAGGTTATAAGAAAAGCAGGTATAGAAATTCCTACTTTCTGCTACTACTCAGAATTATCAGTTCATGGCGCATGCCGTATGTGTGTTGTTGAAAATGAATGGGGAGGAATAGAAGCTTCGTGTTCTATGGAACCTCGTGACGGTATGAAGATTAAAACAAACACTAAAAAACTTTTGAAACACAGAAGAATGATTCTTGAACTTCTTCTTGCTGCTCACTGCAGAGATTGTACTATCTGTACTAAAAACGGCAATTGTAAATTACAGCAACTTGCTGTTCAGTTCGGTATTAATAAGGTAAGATTTGCAGATACAAGAGGTGAACTTCCTCATGATGAAACAAGCCCTTCTATTGACAGGGATTTAAGTAAATGTATCTTATGTGGCGACTGTGTGCGTGTTTGCGACGAAATAATGGGTATGGGAGTTATTGACTTTACATACAGAGGCTCTGAACTTAAAGTTACTCCTGCTTTTAACAGAAATCTTATAGATACAGATTGTATAGGCTGCGGGCAGTGTGCTGCAGTTTGTCCTACAGGTGCTATAACCGTTAAAAGAGAAATTGGTAAAGTTTGGAATGCTATTCATGATGAAAACAAGAGAGTTGTTTTCCAGATTGCTCCTGCAGTTAGAGTTGCTATCGGAGAAGAGTTTAATGCTCCGATTGGAACAAATGTTTTGGGAAAACTTGTTGCTTCTATTAAAAGAATGGGCGTAGATGAAGTTTTTGATACAACCTTAAGTGCAGACTTAACTGTTATTGAAGAATCAAATGAATTCCTTAACAGACTTGAAAATGGTGGTAAATTCCCTATGTTTACCTCTTGCTGTCCGGGTTGGGTAAATTATATTGAAAAGAGAAAACCTGAATTAACTGATAATATTTCAACCTGTAAATCTCCGATGGAAATGTTTGGTGCCGTTCTTAAAGAATATTATAAACCTATCGATAAGGAAGATGGCAAAGAAACATTTGTTGTTGCAGTTATGCCTTGTACAGCTAAGAAAATTGAAGCAGGAAGAGAAGAATTTACAAGAGATAATATTCCTGATATTGACTGCGTTATTACTACAAGCGAACTTGCAGTAATGATCAAAGAAAGCGGAATTAAGTTTATGGAACTTGAAAATGAAGCACCTGATATGCCTTTTGGTTTAGGTTCAGGAGCAGGTGTTATTTTCGGTGCAACAGGTGGTGTTGCAGAAGCAGTTATCAGAAGATGCTTCCCTGAAAAAACAACCAATGCTCTTCGTGAAATCGAATTTTGTGGTGTGCGTGGTATGGATGATGTTAAAGAAGCCACAATTACAGTCGGAGATAAGGAAATCAAAATTGCTGTTGTTCATGGACTTAGAAATGCTCAGGAACTTATTAAGAAAATAGAAAACAATGAAGTTTATTACGACTTGGTTGAAGTTATGGCATGTCCCGGCGGATGTGTTGGCGGTGCCGGTCAGCCTCATAATACAAAACATAAGAAAAAACAACGTGCAAAAGGTCTTTACAATGCAGACAGAAACTCTCAGATTAAACGTTCTGAAGAAAATCCTGCTGCTCTTGGCTTATATGAAGGTATTTTGAAAGATAGAAATCACGAACTTCTTCATGTTCACTATAATTTTAACAAATAAATATTTTACAAGTAAAAACCTTGTTGTTTTAAAAAATGCGATTTTTTAATCGCATTTTTTTATTGTGTAATAGAATATACCCATGATATTCGTTCGCATAAAAAAAACCACCTCACTTGTAGGCAGTCAGTAAAATGTATGTAATTGGCAAACCCTTTTTAGTGCATTTTGAGACACTGTTTACAAAATATCTTTATAGACTAAGTGCATGACTATCGTTTTATCGACAGTCATGCACTTAGCACTACAAATTTTCTTTCGTTACTGTTTGTTCACAAGATGAAAATAAGGTTTAAAGGTGTTTTCTTCACTGAAATTTTTAATTTCATAAGGAATATCGTTAAGGATATTAATAACATTGGTATATTCTTTAATATCAATTTTAAATATGTTTTTTTCTATTTCTTCCATTTTAATATCGTTAAAGAGTGAATTATCGCAGTTTGTTATAATTACAATATTTTCTACACTGTGGGAAAAATCGTATATCGGGGAAGTTGCCATACTGCCTTGGCCACCACTGCCGCCTGAAGCACCAGCGCCTGAACTGCTTCCGCCTCCGCCACCACCGGCGTTGCCTCCACTGTGAATATTTTCGTTGCCAGAAGCGTTTGCTGTTTCGTTATCAGAAGTTTTATCATTAAGTGATTCGCTGCTTACTTCTGTTTCTGAAATTTTATGTTCCTGGTTTGCGATAGAAGGTGTGTTTTCTTCTTTTTCTTTATTTTCAGGCAGTTTTTCTTGTGGCTTAGTTGTACTGTTATTAAAAAGAACAGGTTGATTTGAAGTTCTGCTTTTATCCTCGTTTATAATTCTTTCTTTGTTGTTAGAATTTTCGTTATTTAAACTTTCAGTTGTTGACTTACTAATATCTTTATCCTCAATAGATTGAGATGTTTTATAATTATTAGATGGCATAACCTCTTTGTTTTGCATTTTTTCATGAGGATTATAATTAATTCCGAATGAAAATGCAATTAAGAATACTGCTAAAACAGCCGTTGCTGTAATATTAATTTTAAATAAGTTCTTTTTGCTTTTTAAAGGTGCATTGTTAAGGTTGTAATCAACAAGTTTTTCTCTTAATTTAACTTTAAAATCAGATGGAAGGGGAGAGTTACTCTGATTTTTAAGTTCGTCTTTAATATTTTTAATAAGTACATATTCTTCATTTAAATCGCTGTGCTTTTTCAGATATTTGTTAAGTTTATTAAGTTCTTTTTCGCTGATAGTATTATCTGCTTTTTTAAACATTAGCAAAGATATTTTATCTTTCTTTTTCATATTATACTCCTTTCCAGTCATTATTTAAAATATCTTATAATAAATATGACTAAAATTGAAAGGAAAAGTTCCTTGTTTTTAAGAAGAATTTCTTTTAATTTAAGTCTTGCACGGGATATTTTTGATTTAACAGTTCCTAAGTTTAAATCGGTTATTTTTGCAATTTCTTCATAAGAAAAACCTTCGATATCCCGAAGAATAATCATTTCTTTTTGAATATTATCTAATTTATCAAGTGCTTCATATAAAACTTTTTGCCTTTCGTTTTCCAAAACTTTTCCCACAACATTTTGCTTTTTATCTTCAAACTGTATAGGTATTTCATTGTCTTTTGGGGATACGGTTTGTTCAAGCGAAATTGTAAAGTTATTCTTTTTATTTTTATTTATATAATCAAGACAGGTGTTAACGGTTATTTTATAAAGCCAGGTTGAAAAAGAGGAATTTCCTTTAAAATTAGAAATATATTTATATGCTTTTAAAAGTGCGTCCTGAGATGCATCAAAAGCATCGTGTTCATTTTTTAACATTTTAAGTGAAATATTGTAAACTGTGGTCTGATATTTTTCTATTAACTTTTCAAAGGACTCAATATGCCCGTCTTGTGCTTTTTTAATCAGTTCGTTGTCAATCAAATATTTCACCTCGTTTGTTAAAAAATGGCTCCAAATGCCTCAATGATATTTTTTACTTTTATTATTTCCAAACCTTCAATAAAAATGTTGTTTTGCGTATAAGGAATTACACATTTTTTAAAACCTAATTTATGAGCCTCCGTAATTCTTTTTTCTAAAAATGATATATTTCTTACTTCGCCCGTAAGACCAAGTTCGCCAAAAACAACCAAATCATCATCAATTGGCTTGTTTTTAAAACTTGATGCAACGGAAACTGCAATCCCTAAATCACATGCAGGCTCATATATTTTAAGACCACCCGTAACATTTATATAAGTATCAAGACTTGCAAGATTCAGTCCGGTTTTCTTCTCTAAAACAGCAAGAACAAGATTGGAACGGTTAAAGTCAATCCCCGTTGCCATTCTTCTGGGATTACCAAATGCTGAATTTGTAACCAGTGCCTGAATTTCAGCAAGTATTGGTCTTGTACCCTCCATAGAGCAGATAACAACAGTTCCCGAAGCGTTTTTCGGTCTTCCCTCCAAGAACATATTTGATGGATTTTCAACCTCTTTTAATCCTTGGTCGGTCATTTCGAATACGCCTATTTCATTTGTTGAACCAAACCTGTTTTTAACTGAGCGGATTATCCTGAAATTAGAATATCTTTCTCCTTCAAATTGTAAAACGCAGTCAACCATATGCTCTAATACTTTAGGGCCAGCCAGAGCACCGTCTTTAGTAACGTGTCCTACAATAAAAACAGTTATATTATTTTCTTTGGCAAATCTCGTTATTTTAAGAGTACATTCTCTTATCTGAGATACTGTGCCGGGTGCAGAATCAAGTTCATCGGAAAAAATTGTTTGTATAGAGTCGATAACTGCAATTTGAGGTTTTATTTCTTCTAAATCTTCAATTATTAAATCAATGCTTGTTTTTGAGGTAATAAAAATATTTTTATTACCGTCTGATAATCTGTTTGCTCTTAACTTAATTTGTTCAACTGATTCTTCGGAAGAACAGTACAAAACCGATACATCATCTTTTATTTTTCTGCACATTTGTAACAGTAGCGTGGATTTTCCAATACCTGGGTCGCCACCGACTAAATTAACCGAACCGATGACAACTCCGCCTCCTAAAACCCTGTCAAGTTCTTTAATTCCTGTAGTAATTCTTAATTCCTTGTTTACAGGAACTTCATCAATTTTTAAAGGCTTGACATTGGATACAACGGTATATTTTTTAGTTTTTGAGTCTTTTATCAGTTTTTCTTCATTGAATGTATTCCACGAGTTGCAGTCAGGGCATTTTCCGAGCCACTTTGATGATTTATATCCACATTCCGAGCAGAAAAAAACTGTATCTTTTGCCATAATTATTAATTCCTTTCAATTTTTCTTTTTACCATCAGATGTTCAAAAAAGTCAATTTTTAAACACCCTCTCTTTAGGGGATAGGGAAAAAAATTCAGAATGGACGAATTTAGCCAAAATTCTTGATTTTGGGTCACCCGAAGGCGTACTAAGTACGTCGAGTGGCTAAATTCGTTCATAGCAAAAAGTATAAATTCCAAAGATTTTTTTAAAAATCTTTACCTTGTTATTACAACCTAAAAATTTGGGTACTAACATATTGATATATCTCACTTTTTGCGGTCTGGAGTTTTTTAACATCCCCTTTATTCTTCCATATTTTTCTTAATCGCAGGCCATACTGAATAGGTAGTAAAATAATTTATAAACGAAGTAAGAAAGAATGGAGCAAGCACCCAGCCAATCTGTGGTATAAAACCAAAAGACAGAGCCACTATTAAAATTACAACAAACGCAACAAAAAGGTTAAGCGGAAGTTTTATAAGCGCAAAAATAAACGAGTTTTTTAAAACAGCAAAAAAAGGAATATCATAAAAAACAAGTAAAGGATATATATAAAAACTCATCATTAAAACAATCAGGTTTACAAGTAATAAAGGCATTGTAAAATATGAAAAATGAGGTACAGTTTTTAAGTTTATAAATACCAGAATGAATGAGAATACAGGTATCAAAGATAAGAAAAATGCAAATATACTCTTAAAAAAATTTTTCTTAAAGTGTTCAAAATAGTCTGATATAAGAAAAACGGGGTTGTTTTCCGTAAAACACTGTGAAATATATGTAAGTCCGCATATAGAAGGACCTATTGTAACAACAGGGATACAAGTAACCAAAAACAGCATACTTAATTTTACAATTTTGAAAAAATTAAAAAATAAGTAGTAGAAAAATAAAAAAGGTCTTTTAAGTTTTCTTTCGTCTTTTCTGACACCTCTTCCGGGACCGTATGATGAAAATGAAAATAAACCCATAAGTAAACATCCTCTCGTAAATTATTATTTTACATTATTATACTATATTATTATTTATATTTCTATATAATTTTAAAAAAACTTGCTTTTTTACTTATAATAATTTATAATTAGACTTGGATTGGAGTTGGTATTTTGTTAAGAAATATAAAGGACTTAACTTTAGAAGAATTAACTGAATATTTTTTAAATAAAAATCAACCTGCATTTAAAGCAAAACAATGTTTTAAGTGGCTTTCTCTTGGTGTTTTTTCATTTTCAGAAATGACTGATTTAAGCAAAGTTTTAAGAGCAGAACTTGAAAAAGATTTTTTTATAAGTGTTCCTGAAATTATAAGAAAACAGGTTTCTAAAGATAAAACTGTAAAGTATCTTTTTAAAAACACTGACGGAACTTATATTGAAACTGTAGTTATGACTTATAAACATGGTGTATCTGCTTGTGTTTCCACTCAGGTAGGGTGTAATATGGGATGTAAATTTTGTGCTTCTACCATAGACGGAAAAGAAAGAGATTTAACCGGCGGAGAAATATTAGATCAGATTATTTTTGCATCGAAAGATATGGGAGTAAGGATTTCCCATGTTGTACTTATGGGAATGGGAGAGCCTCTTGATAATTATGATAATGTTATAAAATTTTTAAAGAATGTGACAAATCCTGTTGGTCTTAATTTGTCATACAGGCATATTTCCTTATCAACTTGCGGACTTGTTCCGAAAATTAATATGTTAAAGGAAGAAAAAATGCCTATTACATTATCTGTTTCTCTGCATGCTCCGACTGACGAAAAGAGAAGTAAAATTATGCCTGTAAATAAAAAATATAATATTAAGGAATTGATGTTATGTCTTAAGGAATATACTGAATATACAGGCAGAAGAATATCTTTTGAATATACTTTGATAAAAGATTTCAACGATACTTATGAAGACGCTAAAATTCTCGCAAGACTGCTTAAAGGAATGCTTGCACATGTTAATCTTATTCCTGTCAATGAAGTGCGGGAAACAGGATTTAAAAAACCTGAAAACGCAAACAGATTTAAAGAATGGCTTACGGGATTTAATATAAATGCGACAATAAGAAGAGAACTTGGCTCCGATATAGATGCTGCCTGCGGGCAATTAAGAAAGAAAGAAAAAAGGGGATGATATAGTTGGATTACGGATATAGGACTGATGTCGGCAAAGTCAGAAGTTTGAATGAAGACAGATATCTTTTTGTCAATGAAGAAGATTATGTACTTCTGGCAGTAGCCGATGGTATGGGAGGTCACAATGCCGGAGATATTGCAAGTCAGATGGCAATAGATGAGATTTTAAAATATAACCTTAATCTCGGCTTTTATAATGATACAAAAGAAAATATTAAAAAGTGTATAGATAATGTAAACTTAAAAATATTTGAATATTCAGTAAAAAATCCTTCTTGTAACGGAATGGGAACAACACTTACCTTGGCTGTGATTATAGGAGATTTAGTATACTTTGCCAATGTAGGTGACAGCAGAGGTTATGTTGTAAATAATGATATCAAAAAAATTACTGTTGACCATTCATATGTTGAAGAACTTGTTAAAATAGGTAAAATTACCGAAGAAGAAGCAAAAAATCATCCGAATAGGAATCAGATAACAAGAGCAATAGGTACTTCTTTTGATGTTGAAATTGATATATTTGAATTTAAAAAGAATAAAGAAGACATTATTTGTTTATGTACTGATGGATTTACCAATATGCTTTCTGATGATGTAATACTAAAAGAGTTTGAAAAGACAGACTCACTGCAAAAATCGATTGACAATCTTGTTAATCTTGCCAATGTTAATGGCGGATGTGACAATATTACAGTTGTGTGTTATACGGAAGGAGAATAGAAATGGTTGGTAAAATACTTGGCGATAGATATGAGATAATAGAAGAAATCGGTAATGGTGGTATGGCAATTGTATATAAAGCCAAATGCCGAAAATTAAATAGAGTTGTAGCAATAAAAGTTTTAAAAGACGAGTATAAAGTTGATGAAGAATTTGTAAAAAAATTCAACAGGGAATCTCAGGCGGCTGCAAGTCTTTCTCACCCTAACATTGTTTCCGTTTACGATGTGGGGCATGATGACGGTATTTATTATATCGTTATGGAACTTGTTGAAGGTGTTAATTTAAAGGATTACATATTAAAAAATCCAAAAATGGACTGGAGAGTTGCACTTAAATATTCAATGCAGATTTGTTCTGCACTTGCTCACGCACACCGTAACGGAATAATTCACAGGGATATTAAACCTCATAATATAATCCTTTCTAAAGACGGAAACTGTAAGGTTACTGATTTTGGTATTGCGTTTGTAAATAATATGAACGAAACAAAGAAAATAGACGAGGGGATTTTAGGCTCCGTTCATTATATTTCTCCTGAACATGCAAAAGGTGTTATCACTGACGAAAGAAGTGATATATATTCTTTAGGTGTTACAATGTATGAAATGTTAACAGGCGTTTTACCTTTTGACTCAGATAATGCGGTTTCAGTTGCTGTTATGCATATAAATTCAGATCCTAAGCCAATAAAGGATATAAATATTGCAGTTCCTCTTACTTTAGTGCAGATAGTTAAAAAGGCAATGTCTAAGGATATTTTAGGAAGATATCAAAGCGCTAATGAAATGTATAAAGATTTATATGAACTTTCCAATGAACCTGATGTATTTGTTTTAGCCAAAGAAGAGCCTTCTGATCTTGGTGTAACTAAAGTTATATCTAAAGAAGAAACAGAGGAAATTAAAAATAAGATTCAAAACGGTGAAAAAGAAATTGTAATTTCGATAGATAATACTCCTCAGAAAAAAGAAGAGGAAAAAGAAACCGTTCAGGAAAACAAAAAAGCAAAAAAAGGTTTCTTTAAAGATTTATTTAAAGCAGAAAACAAAAAAGATAAAGTTGCGATAATATCAGCATTGGCAGTATCAGTGATTTTAATTGGCATGGTTCTTACATTTGCTGTTGGTATTCTTGCACCCGGAATTTTTAATTTCGGTTCAAATGATGAGTATAAAATTCCAAAATTTGTCGGAAGTAATATTGAAGATATAAAAGAAGAATATAAAGATATTGATATTGAATTTATAATCACCGAAGAACAATTTAATGATGAGTACAACGAAGGCATAATTATAACACAAAATCCTGACGAAGGAATGAATGTTAAACTTCCTGTTAAAGTCAGATTGACTGTTTCAAAAGGGTCAAGAGAGATTGTTTTATCAAATTATGTAAATAAAGAAGCGCGTCAGGCAGAACTGGAAATTACTGAACAGGGACTTAAATATGTTGAAAAAACTGAATATGACGAGGAAGTACCTGCCGGATATGTTATATCACAATATCCTCTTGCGAAAACTAAAGTTTTATCAGGAACTGATGTTACAATAACTGTAAGTAAAGGTGCTAATGAAGAATTTGCTGTTGTTCCTAATTTGATAGGTTTAACAGAAGCAGAAGCAAAAGCGAAACTTACCGACTATGAACTTGTTTTAGGAGGAATAATCCGTGAAGCAAGTGATAAAGAAGAGGGAAGAGTTATTGCACAGAGCGCACCTGCCAACAGTGAACTTGTTAAAAAATCAAAAGTTACACTTACTTTGAGTAACGGTAAAAAGCCATCTTCCAATCAGGGTGGAACAACCGAAAATAATCCTTCAAAACCAGATGAGCCCGATGAACCTGAAGTTACATTAAAAAAATATACATTAACCTTAAATTTACCTTCTGATAAAGATTCTGTTACTGTTAAAGTTGATCAGGATGGAAAAACTGTTTATAATAAATCGGTCAAAACATCACAAAAAACTCTTAATATAACATTAGAAGGTAATGGTAATCATAATATTGTTGTATATTATGACGGATTACTTATAAAAACTCAGAAAATAAAAATCTAAGAGGTGAAATTTTGACGGAAGGGATAATCGTTAAAGGTATAGGCGGTTTTTACTATGTAAAAACTGATTTTGGTATCTTTACCTGTAAAGCAAAGGGGAGTTTCAGAAAAGAAAATAAAACTCCCTATGTAGGAGACAGGGTAAAAATGCGAATAGTAAGCGAAGAAGCAAAAGAAGGCTTTATTGAAGAAATAAGGGAAAGGACGAATTTTTTAATTCGTCCTCCTGTAGCAAATATTGACAGAATGATTATTATATCTTCTGTTGCCGAACCTTCTCCTGATACTTGCTTTATTGATAAAATGATTGCAATATGCGAGCATAATAATATTGAGCCAGTCTTATGTTTTAATAAAATAGATTTAAAGGCAGATTTTAGCATAATATCTGATTATGAAAAAATTGGATATAAAGTTATGAAAACCAGCGTTAAAGACGGCGTTGGTCTTCTTGATTTAAAAAATATGCTGATAAAAGGGATTACATCAGTTGCAGGGTTTTCCGGTGTAGGTAAATCAAGTTTATTAAGTACAGCAATAGATAAAAAATTAGAAACAGGCAAAGTAAGTGATAAAATTTCAAGAGGCAGGCATACAACAAGGCATGTTGAACTTTTTGAAGTTGAAGAAGGAAAATTTTTTGCTGACACACCTGGCTTTTCAGGTCTTGACATAGAAACACTAAGAAAAGAAGAACTTGCTTCTTTGTTTATTGATTTTAAAGATTATACTGACTTATGTAAATTCAAAGACTGCAGTCATACAAAAGAACAAGGGTGTGCAGTTATAAATGCAGTTAATGAAGGTAAAATTGTTAAATCAAGGCATGAAAACTATTTGGAATTTTATAATACACTTAAACTTATAAATGATTGGGAGAGAGCAAAATGATAAAAATTGCACCGTCGCTTTTATCGGCAGACTTTGCTGATTTGAAAAATGAAATAAAGGCTATTGAAAATGCAGATTTTGTCCATCTTGATGTAATGGATGGTCAGTTTGTTCCAAATATTTCTTTTGGAGCACCCATAATAAAATCCTTAAGAAAACATTCAAATCTTATTTTTGATGTTCATCTTATGATAAAAAATCCGTTGAAATATATTGAGGATTTTTGCAAAGCAGGAGCAGATATTATAACCTTTCATGTTGAAGCGGATGATGATATAGATGAAACTATTTTAAAAATTAAAGAGTATGGGAAAAAATGCGGAATAGTCTTATCCCCTGATACTGATGCAGAGGTTGTTATCCCTTATCTTGATAAGGTTGATATGATTTTACTTATGTCTGTATACCCTGGATTCGGAGGTCAGAAATATATTCACAGAATTACCGAAAAAATAAAAAGAGTCAAAGAATATATTGGAAACAGGGATATAGATTTGCAAATTGATGGTGGAATTACTAAAGAAAATGTAAAAGAGACTATAGATGCAGGAGCGAATGTTATTGTTGCCGGAACTTCAGTTTTCGGAATGAGTGACAGATATAAAGCGATTGAGGAATTAAGACAATGATTACATATATTTTCGGGGCCTCAGATATAGAAGACTATTCTTATCTTAAAAGCATAAATTTTGAGGGAAGTTATATAATTTGTGCAGATGGAGGAACTAAACATTTAAAAGAATTAAATCTAATTGCTGATGTCGTTATAGGTGATTTTGATTCTTCTTCTGATTATAAAAAATATGAAAATAAGATTACTTATCCAAAGGAAAAAGATGATACTGATTTGGGTCTTGCAATAAACTATGCATCAGATAATGATTTTAATGAGTGTGTGGGTATTGGTTGTCTTGGTAATAGATTAGACCATACTTATGCTAATATTGCTTTGCTAAAGTATGCTTTTAATAAAGGTGTAAACCTTGAACTTATTGATGATAACACGAAAGTATTTCTTGTAAATGAGAAAAAAGAAATATTAAAAGAAGATTTTAAATATGTTTCAATTTTCCCCTTTGAAAATAATGTAAAGGGAATAAACTTAACAGGTTTTAAATATCCTCTTAATGAGGCAACGTTAACTTCAGATTATCCTTTGGGTATAAGTAATGAAATTTTGGATGAAAAAGGAATAATTGAAGTTAATGATGGCAATCTGATTGTTATGTTAATTAAGGAGTAGAAATAATGAATTTAATTGAACTTTTAAAAGTAATTTTTTTAGGTATTGTTGAAGGAATAACTGAATGGCTTCCTATAAGCAGTACAGGTCATATGATACTTTTAGACGAATTTATTAAACTTAATATTACTGAAGAATTTAAGGAAATGTTTTTTGTTGTTATTCAGCTTGGCGCAATACTTGCCGTTGTATTTTTATACTTTAAAAAACTAATCCCTTTTGATATTGTAAATAAAAGGATAACAGTAAAAAAAGAAGCATTTTCTCTATGGGGAAAAATAATTGTATCCTGTATTCCTGCAGCAGTTATCGGGTTACTCTTTGACGATAAGATTGATGAAATATTTTATAATTCTTTTGTTGTATCACTTATGCTTATACTTTATGGTATTATATTTATTCTTATTGAAAGAAAAAAAAGAATTGTAAAAACAACTGATTTAGATAAATTAACATATAAAACAGCCCTGTATATTGGATTGTTCCAACTATTATCTTTAATTCCAGGTACTTCAAGGTCGGGAGCAACAATAATAGGTGCAATGCTTGTCGGCACCTCCAGAGAGGTTGCAGCGGAGTTTACTTTCTTTCTTGCAATTCCTGTAATGCTTGGTGCAAGTTTACTTAAACTTTTGAAATTTGGTTTTGTGTTTACCGGTTCTGAAATAATTATACTTGTAGCAGGGCTTATAACAGCATTTATCGTTTCGGTAATTGCAATTAAATTCCTTGTAGGTTATATTAAGAAAAACGATTTCAAAGTTTTCGGATGGTACAGAATTGTACTTGGTATAATTGTGCTTTTATATTTTGCGTTTATATAAAGGCATTTAAAATTTAGAATAAAGTTTGAGGATAGTTATATCTATATGAAATAACACGAAAGAAGGCAAATTTATGAAAAAAATTATTTTATTTATTCTTTTGTTTGCAAACATAAGTTTTATGGCGTTTGGAGCAATTCCTGATTCTTCTGCCAAGACTATTATATGTCTTGACAGAAAATATAATTTTTTAGATAAAGATAACTATGTGGATTTAAAAAGTGGAGGAGAGCATATTGCTCTTATCCGTGATGATAATTCACTTTGGATGTTTGGCTCAAATGAAGACGGCAAACTTGGTATAGGTGAGATCAGAAATGCTTATAATGCACCTGTTAAAGTACTTGAAAATGTTGAACGTGTAAAAGCAAATAGTGATGGTACTGTGGCTTTAAAAAAAGATGGCTCTGCCTGGTTTTTTGGAAATACTATAAATAGCGTTCCGACAAAGAGTTATGATAATGTTCTTGATGCTGACTGCAATGGTATTTCCTCATATGTTGATAAAGGCGGAAATGCATATTATATAAATTTCAATCAAGATAAGATACCTCTTTGCAGTGATGCAAAGGAAATTTATATTTTGTCAAGTGAAGGCGGAGATGGTCTTCTAAGTAAAGGTGGTTCCACTACAGGTGTATTCATTGTCGGAGGTATGAAGGATGTAATTTCAAAACCAACTTTTTATATTGAGGTTTTAAAATCAAACGGAGACCTTTATGAATATGCTGTAGGTATTTACGGTAATTTGATGGATTATAAGTTTATTACAAGTGGTGTAAAAAAAGTTGAAACAAATGGAACAAATATTACACTTGATATGGGTAATGGACGTTATCTTGTTGGTTCGACTTCGTCGGGACTTACGGAGAAAAACTTACCGGGAAGTGTAAAATATCAGTCAGGCTTTTATCTTAAGGAAGATGGTTTGCTTTATCGTGAGGTTACAAATGAATGTATAGGAACCAATGTAAAACTTTTTGGGGCAGTAGCCGGAGGTGTAGGTGCCTTTATGGTACATAATGACAACTCTGTTTCTGCGTATAGCGTTAATCCAAATATGGAAGATTTTGCATCACGACTTAATGCTGTTAACGGCGGACGTACATATCTTAGCCATAATAATTACATAAAAGAAGATGACATTTTAAATAAAGTACGTGAACTATGTGGCTTAGAAACAGATGATTATATAAATGCAAAAAATATTTCAAAGTGGATAGGTAAAAATATTGTTTATAAGGGAAGTGCCCATGACCAGAGCGGTGTTCAGGCTTTTCGTAAAGGCAGCGGAGTTTGTGCAGCGTTTTCGGAACTTACAACTATTATGTTCACTTATGCAGGAATTCCTACTTATTCCTGTAAGTCTATAGCAAAAGACCATGCATGGAATATGTCAATAATAGACGGCGTTACTGTCTTTATAGATAATACAGGTTCTTTCACAGAAAATTCCTTTGATATGGGGATGTTTTCTCAGGGTATAACTGATAATGCTGATTACAATAACTGCTTTTATGATGAATGGGCAGCGACTGAGGTAAGAGGTGCTTATGACTGGGATCTTATAGACCGTTTTTTAAGACCGGATTTCAAAAATCCTATAATGCGTGATGAATTTTGTTTTATTGTACGTGCTGCCATTGAAAAGGCAAAAGGTAAGAGTATTGATGCTGTTATTTCTGAATATGGGAAAAGCAGTGTTATAGTACCATTTGAGGACACACAGGATGCAGACGTTTTTGCAATGTATAAATTAGGTGTAGTTAACGGCACAAGTGCGACCACCTTTTCACCCAAAAGAGAGATAACAAGAGAAGAAGCGGCAAAGATAATGTTCGGCCTTGCAAAAATAATGGGCGATGATACTTCGTCTTCACAGGCAAATTTCAAGGATGGAAACAATATTTCCGACTGGGCACAAGAAAGTGTGAATTTTGTTGCAACTTACGGAATTATGAAAGGAAAGCCTGAAGGCTTTGACCCGAAAAATACTATAAGTATTCAGGAAACTGCTATTATATGTTACAGATATGTCAGTAAATAATATAAGATAAAAAATACTTGATTATTTGAAAACTGTATGTTATAATATATACAAATAAATGCATAATTATAAATTATGTGCAAATTATGGAGGAGATTAAAATGAAAAAATTATTAACCTTATTATTAGCGCTTTCTATGGTGCTTGTTGTGTTCACAGCATGCGGTGGCAGTGAAACCGATAAACTTACTATGGCAACCAATGCTGAGTTCCCACCATTTGAGTACATAGAAAATGGCGAAATTGTCGGTGCAGATGTTGATATCGCAAAAGCAATTGCTGAAAAATTAGGTAAAGAACTTGAAATTACAAATATTGACTTTGATGCTGCTCTAACAGGTGCTGCAACAGGTAAATATGATATGGCAGTTGCAGGTATTACTGCAAATGACGAAAGAAGAGAAAATATGAATTTCTCAGTTGACTATTATACTGCTTCTCAGGCTATAATCGTTAAAGCAGACAGCACAATTGCAGTTTCCAAAGATTTAGAAGGAAAAACAATTTCTTGTCAGGAAGGTACAACAGGGGAACAGTTCTTACTTGATAATAACTATGCCATCCAGTCATTTAAAACAGGTGCTGAAGCAATTACTGCTTTAACAAGCGGTAAAGTTGATGCAGTTGTTATTGACGATGCTGTTGCAAGAGCATTATCTAAAGAACAAAACGGAGCAACTAAAGTTCTTGATGAAGCGCTTACTCAGGAAGCATACGCAATTGCTCTTAAAAAAGGTAATGACGAATTAACTAAGGAAATTGACGGTGCTTTGGAAGCATTAAAAGCAGAAGGTAAACTTGCTGAAATTTTTGAAAAATACGAATTACCATATGATGCTGAATAATTGATAGAGTAATTATTAAAGCGGCGCTTAATATACGCCGCTTTTTTTAACGATACAGTGTTAAACCAAACTATTAAAAAGTCTGGTTAGAAAGGATTATAATAATATGAATTGGTTTTTTGATATATATAATAACATCATATTATGGTTTCAGGCATGGTTTGATAAACTTTATAATACATTTATTGTGTCGGATAGATGGCTGACACTTGTTGAAGGCCTTTATGCAACTGTTATAATAACTCTTGGCGCACTTGCAATCGGTGTCGTTATCGGTACAGTTGTTGCTATAATAAAAGTTTTTGCTGCTGATGGAAAAAGAACAACATTTTCCGATAAAGTATTATTTGTGCTTGATAAACTATGTAACGTATATATAACCGTTATAAGAGGTATTCCTGTTGTTGTTCAGCTTCTTATATCATTCTTTATTATATTTTCATTTGCCAAAGACGGATTATGGGTTGCAACTATAACATTTGGTATTAATTCAGGAGCGTATGTTGCTGAAACAATCCGTTCAGGCATTATGGCTATTGACGGTGGGCAGATGGAAGCAGGACGTTCTCTTGGATTTTCAAAACTTCAGACTATGTGGCTTATTATACTTCCGCAGGCAATTAAAAATATTTTACCTGCTATAGGTAATGAAATGATTGCTCTTTTAAAAGAAACATCTGTTGCAGGATATGTTGCAGTTGTTGATATTACAAAAGCAGGGAATCAGATTAAGAATACAACTTATGACCAGGTTAACCCGATACTTCTTGTAGCACTTGTATATCTTGCTCTTGTAATGTTCCTTACAACTATTGTAGGAAGACTTGAAAGGAGACTGAGAAAAAATGAAAGATAATATTTTAATTAAAACAGTTGACCTTTGCAAATATTATAAAAACGGAGCAATTAAAGCGATTGATAAAATTAATATGGAAATAAAAAAAGGGGAAGTTGTTGTTGTTATCGGACCGTCAGGCTCAGGTAAATCAACTTTCTTGCGTTCTTTAAATTTACTTGAAGAACCTACTTCAGGAACAATCTTTTTTGAAGATACAGATATAACAAATCCTAAAACGAATATCAATGTTCACAGGCAGAAAATGGGAATGGTGTTTCAACATTTTAATCTGTTCCCGCATATGACTGTTCTTAATAATATGACAGTCGCACCTATAAAACTTCTTAATATTCCAAAGGAAGAAGCAGAGAAAAAAGCGATGGATTTACTTAAAAAAGTTGGACTTGATGACAGAGCCGATGCTTATCCATCACAACTTTCAGGCGGTCAGAAGCAGAGAGTTGCTATTGTTAGAGCACTTTGTATGAATCCTGATGTTATGCTTTTTGATGAACCTACAAGCGCACTTGATCCTGAAATGGTTGGAGAAGTTTTAGAAGTTATGAAAAACCTTGCCAATGAGGGTATGACAATGATTGTTGTTACTCACGAAATGGGATTTGCCAAAGAAGTGGGAACAAGGGTTGTATTTTTTGATGAAGGTCAGGTTATTGAAGAAGGTAATCCTGATGAAATATTTGATAATCCTAAGACAGAAAGAATGCAGTCTTTCTTAAAGAAAGTTTTATAAAAATGTATAATCAATTTGAAATGACAATAGGGCTTGAAACCCATATTCAGCTTAAAACTAAAAATAAACTTTTTTGTGAATGTAAAAATGAATTTACATTAGAACCTGATATATATTGCTGTCCTGTTTGCAGAGGAGATATTAAAGATGACCTGAAAATTAATATGGAGGCTGTAGAAAAAGCGATTACTGCAGGACTTGTTACTAATTGCCACATCAACGAAACATCAAGTTGGGACAGGAAAAACTACTCATATCCTGATCTTCCTAAAGGTTACCAGATAACCCAGTATGATATTCCACTTTGTGAGAATGGATATATTGATATAGGAACTAAAAAAATCCGTATTGAGCGAATTCATATGGAAGAAGATGCCGGTAAACTTATTTATAATAAAGATGGGGAAGTTATATGTGACCATAACAGATGTGGAGTGCCTCTTATAGAGATTGTTACAAAGCCTGATATTAAGTCAGCCTGCGAGGCATCAGAATACTTAAAAAAATTAAGACTAAATATGCTTTATCTTAATGTATCTGATTGTAAAATGGAAGAAGGTTCTTTAAGATGTGATGTTAATATTTCGGTTAAAAGAAAAGAAGATATTAACTCTGGCGTAAAATGCGAAATAAAAAATCTTAATTCTTTTTCTTTTATTGAAAAAGCAATTGATTACGAATTCAAAAGACAGGTTGATTTGATTTTAAAAGGTGAAAAGATTATACAGGAAACAAGGAAATTTGACAGCGGAAAAGGTATAACTGTATCTATGAGAACAAAGGAAAATTCCTCTGATTACGGTTACGAAACTGAACCTTTTCTTGATAAACTTTTTGTTTCTTCTGACCTTATTGAAAATATTAAAAAGACTATTCCTGTACTTCCTGAAAAAAGAATGAAAAAGTACGTAGATGAATATGGTTTATCCGAGTCGGATGCAAAACTAATAGTATCTATGAAAAATATTTCTGATTTTTTTGAAGATTGTATAGACAATGTTAATTGCAGGTTAACCCTATCAAATATTATTGTTAATGAGGTTTTGAAACTTTCCAAAAATGGAGAAATTAAAGTTTCCAAAAATCAGTTAACAGAACTTTCAAATTTGCTTTCGGATAATCTGATAAGCAACCAATCTGCAAAAAAAATATTAGAAAAAATCTGGGATACGCAATTTTTACCAAAAGATTTATGTGACAAAATGGATTTGTGGCAGATAAGCAGCGAGGAAATTTTATATCCTATAGTTAAAGATACGATTGACTGTAATGTTAAAATTATTGAGGACTATAAAAAAGGAAAAACAAATGCCATTAAAACAATTATTGGAATTGTTATGAAGAAAACCTCGGGTAAGGCTAACGGAAACGTAGTTAATAAGATAATATCTGATATTTTAAATACTCTTTGAATTAAATCAAAGAGTATTTTTTTTATTATTGTTTAAGATAACAATATAAGGAGGAAAAAATATGTGTACTGCAATTTCATTTAAAACAAAAGACCATTATTTTGGAAGAAATCTAGATTATGAACAAACATTTGGGGAAAAAGTTATTATAACACCCCGTAATTTTACTTTGAAATTTAAACATCAGAAAGAAATTAAAAATCATTTTTCTTTTATAGGAATGGGAATAATAGAAGAGGATTATCCACTTTATTTTGATTTAACTAATGAAGCAGGATTGTCTTTTGCAGGGCTAAATTTTCCTTATAATGCAAAATATAACAGTTTTGAAAATAATAAAATAAATTTAACCCCTTATGAACTTCCTCTTTTTATTCTTTCTGAATGTTCGAATGTATGTGAAGTTGTTAATATACTTAAAAAAGTTAATCTGTTAAATATACCGTTTAACCAAAAGTATTCCTTAACACCTCTTCATTTTATGTTTTCAGATAAAGATAAATCAATCGTTTTCGAAACAACTTCTAAGGGGAATTTTATATATGAAAACAGAACGGGTGTTCTAACGAATAATCCGCAGTTTAATATTCAACTTCACAATTTAAATAATTATATGAATGTATCAAGTAAAGAACCTGAAAATTTATTTTCCAAAAAAATAGGACTTCAAGTGTATTCAAGAGGAATGGGAGGTATAGGACTTCCTGGAGATTTATCTTCAATGTCAAGATTTGTAAAGGGAGTATTTATTAAAATGAATTCAGTGTGCGATGATGATGAAGAAAGTTCGGTAACACAGTTTTTTCATATTTTATATTCTGTATATCAACAAAAAGGGTGCGTTTGTATTTCCGATAATACTTATGAGAAAACAAACTACACCTCTTGTTGTAATACCGATAAAGGTATTTATTATTATACAACTTATTATAATAACAGAATAACAAAAATTGATATGAATAATGAAGACTTGAACTCATCATCTCTTATAAGTTACACGCTTAATAATAAGCAGGATTTTTTAGATGGAAATTGAATTTAAAAACTGGAGTGAAAAATTATTCAGTTTGGCATAATCCATTGCCTTTATATAATATTCTTCCAGTAAATCATGTTTTAATTTTGCCTCTTTTAATATTGATACTGAGTGGTTAAACAGTTCATCAATTAAGTTTAAGTTGTAATTTACCGACTCCTGATTGATTTTTTTAGGGTCGTACAGTTTAAATAAATCGACAATCTCACCTTTATAACAAGGATGGTACTTATTTGATGTCACAATTGCTGTGTCAATTTCAGGGATTATTATATGTTCTAATTTGTAAGAGGGGCCAACAGGACAGTAGAAACTTTCAATTTCGAATTCATTTATTTCTAAGTTTGTTCTTACTTTTTCCAGTATTTTATATGTTAAATCGCCAATATTTGAATTTAAAATATATACTTTTTTGCATTTTAAAGTCCTGTCTAAAAAGTTTTTAAAACCTGAAGGAGTTATTGCAGATAAAAATAATTTTGTATCCTTGTAACCTTTGCCTTTTTTTTCTTCTGTAATATTATCAATTAAATATCTTATTAGAGAGTAAAATTCATTACTGTTAAGTGAACTTTTATATGTTTCTTCTAAATCTTCATACAATGGGACAGATGCTTCTAAATAGCGATATGCTTTTTTAAAAGTCAGGCTTATTGAGTCAGTAAGATCAATAATTTCGTTCTTGTTTTTTTCAAGTTTTTTGGCATCAAAGAAATCGGCCAGATTAAGCATTTCATAAACTGCGCCCGGATAAGCAGGGTCTATAATATGCGGAGATGTACCGTCAACAAGTAATATGCCTTTTTCCAAAATAAAAACACCGTCTAG
The DNA here is from genome assembly GCA_015068525.1 of Oscillospiraceae bacterium. NCBI lineage: Bacteria > Bacillati > Bacillota > Clostridia > Eubacteriales > Oscillospiraceae > Oscillospiraceae bacterium. Next base: position 122,365 of record SVKJ01000003.1, read on the forward strand.
CGAATCAGGGTCTGAGGAACAATGATAATAATTTATATGAAAATTTTTTTCTTCAAATATTTTTCCGGTTTCTTTCATTAATGTCGATTTTCCAACACCGGGTCCGCCTTTTATTGTATATATTTTTTTTATCATATTGTTTTTTAATATTTCATTATAATAGTTAAAAAAACCTTGTGTTGTATTTCCACCGGGAAAATAATAATTGTTTAATAAATTCATGTTTTAATTCACCTCATAATAAATTTATGCAAGTTTTGAAAAATAAATATATAATTTTTTAAAATATCTATTTTTTTTTAGAAAAATATATGATATAATATAAAAAATGTATTTTACATTTAACATAAGGTAATAAATATAGTATATATTTAATCCGAATTGTAACTTTTGGGAGGTTTATTTATGGCAGGAAAAAATGTTATTGAGTTAACAAAAGATAATTTTAATGAATATTTATCTAAGGATTTACCTCTACTTGTTGATTTCTGGGCTTCATGGTGTGGTCCATGCAGAATGCTGGGTCCTGTAATAGATGAAGTTGCAGAGGAATATGAGGGTAAGATGTATGTAGGTAAAGTAAATGTTGATGAACAACCGGAACTTGCCCAAGAATTTAAAATTATGACAATTCCTACAGTTTTTATTTTAAAAGACGGGGAAATTGTTGATAAATTAAATGGTGCAGTTCCACTTGAACAAATGGAAGATTTTATTGAAAATAATTTATAAAACGGGGACAGAAAATGGCGATTAAAAGTATTTCCAAGAATAAAAAAGCATGGCATGAATACTTTATATTAGAAGAATATGAAACAGGAATTGAACTTGTAGGCACTGAGGTAAAATCTATAAGAAAAGGATCTGTTAATTTAAAAGACTCATACGTTGATGTGAAAAACGGTGAAGCCTTTATTATTGGTATGCATGTAAGCCCTTATGAAAATGGAAATATTTTTAACAGGGATCCTTTGCGTGTCAGAAAATTATTACTTCATAAAAAAGAAATATTCAAACTTATGGGAAAATTAACGGAGGAAGGGTTAACTATCGTTCCTCTTGAAATTTATCTTAAGGATAAATGGGTTAAGTTAAAAATTGCACTTGCTAAAGGTAAAAAACTTTATGATAAAAGAGATGCAGACGCTGAAAGAAGTGCAAAGCGAAATATTGAAAGAACATTAAAATCATATCAGAATTAAAACTTCTGTAATCGATATGGGGATGTATCGGTTTCGACGGGGGTTTTGAAGTATGGGTAGCGAGTAGTTTTGAGCAAAACTTAAAAAGCTTAAATTTTTAAATATAAAAGCTAATAACGAATTAGTTGCTGCCTAATTAAGGCAGTCGTCTTGCCTGTGAGTACCACGGCACAGGACAAGGCGTCAATTAGTGGTGAACGTGAGTATGCAATGCTTTGAGCATACCATGAATAATTAAGCAACCGAATTACAATAGTTTTCTTGTGGACTTTGTAATGAGGATTTGACCACAAGATACACTCGTAGAAGCCTGTATGAATGAACTTTCGGACAGGAGTTCGACTCTCCTCATCTCCACCAAAAAGAAACGACAATTTTCTTAAAGAAAGTTGTCGTTTCTTTTTGTATTATTCATTTTTCATTATTCAATATTCATCATTCATTAAATGCGACAAGATTTTTTAATGAATAATGAAAACGTAATTCGCCTTCGGCTGATGAATAATTAATAATTGAAAATTTATTATTTTAATGTTATAATTAATTTAAAAAAAGAAGGAAAGGATAGATTATATGTTAAAGAAAAAAAACAAACAAATTATAACTCTTGTGCTGTGTTGTGTGATACTTATTACATCTTCTTTATCTGTTTTTAGTGCATCGATTATTATTCTTCCAAATAGAGATTTTGAGATTTCATTACGTGAATTTTCTGATGTTACACTTGCTCATTGGTTTTATGATGATGTTATGATAATGGCGCGTCGCGGATATATACAAGGTACATCTGAACCTGTTGACGGTATTGGTATATTTGAACCTAACGGAAATGTTACGTTAGGGCAATTTTTAGCTATTGCTACCCGTATTATGATTGGTGATAAAAATGACAAAACAAGTGATTCTCATTGGGCAAAAAAGTACTATGATATAGCAATTAGCGAAGGACTTATATCTGCTGCTGATTTTTTGGGGGATGCAAGTTCTTTAGATACACCATTGACTCGCGAAGATATGGCGTATATTCTTGTTAATATTGCCAAGAAAAGAGGCGAGAGCCTTAAATTGCTTGAAGGTATAGACAATAATATCACAGATTTAAGTAACGTATCAGATAAGAGGCGTGATGCAGTAAAACTTGCCTATTCATCAGGATTGCTAACAGGTAAGGATAACTATGAGTTTAGACCTATGGAGTTATTAACAAGAGCCGAAACTGCGACTGTGTTTTGCCGAGTTCTTAATTTCAGGGAAAGGCCGAAAGTTACTGTTGTAAGCAAAGAAGAAGTTGAATATGCTAAATATGTTGTTAGGGGCGAGGGGAGAACGCAGGGACTGTTAAGAGCCGAATATGCCCGTCAGTTTGATATACAAGCGCTTAATAATGTACGAGTAGGTGAAGATGAAAAAGGGGTATATTTAGAATTTACTGCACCTGTTTTACCGGATTTGTTAAAGAAAGATTTTGAATTTACTGTAGGTGCTGATGTTTATGAGCCAAATGCAGAAGTTCCAACAGGTTTTGTAATGTCATTGGTAGAATCAGGTGAGTATTTTAAGGGATACTTTATCGATGTAGAAGATAATTATATAAGAAAAGAGCGTATAAAGTCTGCTAATGTAACAGTTTCGGTAAGACATAAGACACTATGCGAAAGTATGCTGGGACATACAGTATATATTTATTCAAAAACTCAGGCATTAGAAGGATGGTACGACAATAACCATAATTCAATTATTGAATATGACAGCACACATATATTTGCAGGTATAGGCAGGTAATACAGAAAGGCTCAAACCATATAAGGTTTGAGCCTTTCTTTGTTTAAAAATATATTATCAAAAACTCTTTTCTTTTAAAAAATCAAGAAAATCACGAATGATACCATGTGACAAATGTTCCTTATAAAACACATACACAGTTTGCCGTGCTATAAAATCTGATACATCAAGAAATTTGGTTTTATTATCATTGTTAATGTTTTCATTTTTGTCATCATATCTTTCTATACCGATTCCAATTCCGGCTTCAACATATTTATTGTAGCATAATAAATCATTTGTCTGAACAACAAAATTTGGTGTAAAACCTTCGCGTCGGCAAGCCTCTAAAAGCATATTGTGTGTACTGCCCAGTTCGCCGAAAGAAATAAAAGATTCGTTGCAAAGTTGTTTTAATTTCAATTTTTTATTACATAAATGACTGTTTGCAGAAACTTTTAAGCGTATTTTTCTGCTGCATAACTCAAAATTATCATATTCTGAATATTTAAATAGTTTATCATCAATTATTATATCAAAGTCTTCTTTATGCGTACCTGTATAATCAAAAATTGTCTTAAATGTTATATCAGGATGATTTTTTTTATATTCAATTATATAATCTGTAATTTCTTTTCTTAATGCACGAATATAAATTTTAATTTCACATACATTGTTTTTATGTGGTGAAATTGAGTCAATAAGATTATCTAATTCATTAAAAATTATACATAATGAGTTCTGTAATTTTTTTCCGTTCTCGTTTAATTCTATTTTGTTGCTGTATCTATGAAATAGTAAGCAGCCGAGTTCTTTTTCTAAACGTTTTACAGATGCTGATACCGAAGATAGCGGAACCATATATTTTTCCGCAGTCTTTGAAAAACTTCCGTTTTTAGCACTTTCAAAAAAATAACGAAGTTGCAGAATTTCCATATTTTTAACCTCATTTTTATGTTTTATTTTGATTATACATTATTTTTTATAATAATGCAATGTTAATTTAGTTGATTATTTACGATAATGTATTAATGTGGTACAATATAGAAAAATATTTGGGGTGTTATACAATGAATGAAATATTTAACTACATTGACAGTCACGCAGAAGAATATACTCAATTTTTAAAAAAAATCTGCAGTTTTGAGGCAACTGCAAAAGATAAGAAAGAAATTGACAAAATGCTTGATTATATTTCTGAATTTGCTCTTAATAAGGGCTTTAATGTTGAAAGGGTTCCGTTTGAAAATTGCGGAGACTTTTTAATTATTGATATAAATAAAAATATGGATAAAGGTAGTGTATTTCTTGCTCATACAGATACTGTTCATAAAAAAGGAACTTTCGGATATCCTTTAGTAAAAATAGAAAACGGAAAAATGCAAGGACCTGGTATGATTGACTGCAAAGGTGGGATTGCAATTGCTCTTCTAACAATGGAGTCTTTAAAGAAGTATGGCATTAAAGATCACACAAGACTTATTTTAACTTCTGACGAGGAGGTTTCAAATGTTTTAGGTGGTAAAAAAGAACAACAGTTTTTTAAAGAAAAAGTATGTGGCTTTAAAAATGCACTTAATTGTGAAACAACAAAAAATAATGAAGTTGTCGTTTCAAGAAAAGGAATTTTGCGTCTTAGAATTGATATTAAAGGAATTGGTGGACATTCAGGGATTGAATATTTTAATTCATCAAGTGCTGTGCTGGAAGCAGCTAAAAAAATTGTAGCACTTGAGAGTGCAAGTAAGCAGGGAGGAACTACATATAATTGCAGTATCATAAATGGTGGAACCGTTGCAAATATTATTCCGAATGAGTGTTCGTTTGTTGTTGATGTAAGAGTTGTAAATGTTGACAGTATGAAAGATGCGGAAGAATTTATCAATAAGGTTGCAAATAAAAGTTATGTTAAGGGTACAATATCGACTGTTACAAAGATTAGTTCAAGAATGCCTATGTTAAAAAATGATGAAACTTTGAAATTATTTAACACACTTTCTAAAATCAGCATAAAATATGGCTTGGGTGAACTTACTCCCGTTGAATCAGGAGGAGGCTCTGATTCAGCATATACTCAACTTGCAGGCGTACCGAGTTTATGTGGTTTGGGTGGAAGCGGGGATTTCTGCCATACTAATAAAGAATATATAGAAATAAATTCTATTTCCAAAAGAGCTAAACTGTTGGCAGCATTTTGTGTAAAACAGGGAATATGAATGCGAGATTAACAGTTGCATAGAGTTTGTGATTGTCATAATATGATTTTTATTTCAGGGAACTTTTTCCATTTTATTTCGTCTAAATAGTATAAAGATATTTGGAGGAGTAAAAATGAAAAAGTTTTTTTGTTTTATTTTATGTATTTTAGTTTTTTCAGGATGTAGTAGTGATATACCCAAAGAAAATAATGTGTTATATCCTGATGAAAAGAGCGAATATAGAACATTTAAAATAGTTGATGGTACTGAAAGTGGTAAACTTATCCTTGCAGGTGCAGAAACTAATTTTGTATATTCACTTGATGCAAAGGATGTTGATGTTTTTGCAGATGGTAAAAAGGCGGAACTTAAAGTTTTAGAAGATGGTATGCCGATAGATGTTTATTTTGAGGGTAATTTTGATAATGTTCCAAAAAAGCAAGGACAACCCATTAACATCACATCATTTTGTAAATCCATAAACGGTCACTCTATCGGAACCAAAAGAAATCCGGGAGGTTCTTTTTATGATTTGAGCGGACTATACCTGAAAGTCCTTGAAGATTTATGGGAAGTAGATGCAGGACTTAATGGTGGTATAAAGTACATAAGTGTTGATTTAAGCGAAGCACCCGGTGAACTAACGGAAGGTGAAAAGTCAGCAATCAGTTATATATTTGCAAAGGAACATAATACCGAGTGCTTGCAACTATCTTTTGAAGAACTAAGAGAACAAGGCTATATCAAAAAAGATGAACTATATTGGAAAGATGGACTTTTGTTTTCAATATCTGATAGTATGAAGAACGCAGAAGTGTATCATGGGCTTCGTGTAATAAAATTTGATGCTATGAAATGGCGTAGCGGAACAGGTGCATATTTTTTTGGTGATTGCAGTGCATCATGGCCACAACTTGGAACGTGGACAGATTATATAATTGGTTCTCAAGCTATATCATAAGGAGGTTAAAACTGTGAAAAGATTGATTTTATTTGTACTTTGTATAACTATTATATTATCATCTGTAAGCGCTTTTGCTGTAGCATCGAATGATGAGATTAAATTGATAAAGCAGAGAATAACTGAAATTAAAAATAATAAACCTTATGAAGATAAAACAAATATGATTTTTGTAAATGCAATAAATCACGCACATACTGAATATATTATGAAACAAGCATTGATAGGATTTAATTATACTATTATCAAGCAATATAACCTGACAAAATCATATCTTGTTGAATTTGAAAGTATTGAAAAGGCAGATGAGGCAGTTGATATATTAAATGCCCGCAACGATATAAGATATGCTGAGCCTAATTATCGTATAAGTTTGCCGACTCCTGTTGTGCCGGATAAAGTAAAAACAGAAATATCAGAAGAATTAGTTCCAATCGCACATGGTGATTTGGCAGCACCAAGTGAGTGGGCAAGGGAATATGTTTCAAAAGCTGACAGAATTGGAATGTTGGATTATTTTAAATTTCCTTTTACATCTAATATAACCCGTGCTCGTTTTTGTATTCTCGTATATAATATGCTTGACAGAATAGCGGATATTGAATGGAAATCCATATCAGAAAATATATTTGAAGACACGGATAATGAAAAGGTGATTTCACTATATCTTGAAGGAATTATAGAAGGCAAAAGCGAGAAAATATTTGCTCCGCATGATGAAATAACAAGAGAAGAAGCTGCAGTCATTTTAAAAAGAATTGCAGATTATATGAAACTGGAATGTGCAGATATACATTTAGAATTTGATGATAGAAATCTGATTTCTGATTGGGCATCAGGTGCTGTTTTTAAAGTATGTAATCTTGGTATTATGAATGGCGTAGGAAGTAATCTGTTTGATCCAAAAGGTGCGTACACGGTTGAACAAGCCATAACAACACTTGTGAGAATGTTCGATATTATATCCGATGATAAATTTGCGTATATGTCATTTGCAGATAAATTGTATGTAAATATGCCTGAAGACAGAAACTATATGTTTTCTCCGCTTTCATTAAAAATGGTTTTGATGATGGCAGCCAACGGTGCATCAGGTAAAACTAAGACTGAAATACTTGATACAATAAATGTTACGGATATTGAACATTATAACAAATGTATCAAACTGATGATAGAAGATTATTCGCAGTCTGACTTGTTAAAAACGAATATTGCAAATTCAATTTGGATAAATTCTGACAAAACATCACAAAGATTTAGTGAAGAATATAGTAAAAAACTGGAAGAGATTTTTAATGCTACATACGGTATTGTCAATAATAAAACTGCCATAAAAGAAATCAATGAATGGGTAAATGAAAAAACTGAAGGTAAAATTCTGACTATTGTTTCCAAAGATAATGCTGATTTTTGGGCTATGCTTGTAAATGCAGTATATTTTAAGGGAAGATGGCAAAATGAATTTAACAAAGGTGCAACTAAAAAAGACGATTTTTATTCAAAGGACGGAAAAATAACAAGCATAGATTTTATGAATAATACATCATGGATAAATTATTCAAAAAAAGATGGTATAACAATAATTGAACTTCCTTATTTAATTAGTGAGGAAATATTTGATGAAAACGGCAAATATGTTGAAACTAAAAAACTTGAAGGCGTTAATATCAGTATGTATCTTTTGATGTCCGATGAAGAATTTAATCCCGAAGAAATCCTTAGTAAAGCGGAACTTAAATTAAAATACATAGCTCTTTCTGTTCCAAAATTTAATGTTGAGTACAGTATCGAATTAAATGATATCCTAAAGACGATAGGCATTAAAAAAGCATTTGAGGTGGATGCAGAATTTGGCAGTATGTTTGATGGCAAAAATATGTGGCTTGACTCAATGGTTCATAAGACATATATTAAAGTTGACGAAGAGGGAACGGAAGCATCTGCAATTACAGGTGGAGGTATGGGTGGATCGTCACTTCCGCCGGAACCACTTGAAATCAAATATAATAAGCCGTTTACTTTCGTTATAAAAGATAATATAAACGGAGAGATTTTATTCTTAGGTAAGTATGCTTTTTCTAAGTAGATAACTTAACACAAAAAAGAGAAGTTTTAATAATATAAAACTTCTCTCAGACCGTCGAAAAAGTCGGGCTACCGCAAAAAATTAAAAAAATTTTAGAATATTGATAAATAAAGATATTAATAATTCAAAGTGAAATGGCAAGGGCATCATCGAGAAACTGATGTGACCCCAAAAAGTTAGACTTTTTATAGCGTAGTGGTTTTAGAGGCTGCTACGCTATT